>CAZRAK010000004.1:0-62125 GCA_964598135.1 uncultured Campylobacterales bacterium | reverse complement strand
GTCATTATAGCACCTTTGTTTATGTTTTTCAATATTTTATTGATTTGATTTTATTGCTTTTGTGTGGGTATTAATATTAAGAAAATTCCTATCCTATCATCATATTCCAAGTAACTATGCTTAAAAATGAAACTAAGATTCCGAGTGCTAAGGTATTTATTGCTATAGTTTTGTTTAATCCCCCTTTTATTGCATAAACCGTTGCCATAGTCATTGGAGGCATTGCAATTTCTAGAAAAGTTACTTTTGCCCAGATTTGCGACATATCAAAAAATATGTGCATGATACCTAGTAGGATAAATGGCACTAGAAACATCTTTATACTTAAGGCTATGACATTTTCTCTAAAATAGTTTACTAAAGCTTTTAATTCTAGCTTCATGCCGACTATTATCGTCACAAGTGGAATGAGAGTAGCTTGAAGTTTATCTAAAATTCCCTCTAGGTATGGCGGAAACTGTGAGCCGTGAAAATAGATAGCCACCGCTATGGCTATAAGTGGTGGGGATAAAAATATCTGTTTTAAAATATCTGTTTTTAAACTCTTTTTTTTACCTCCTCCCCAAGTAATTATAGCTACTCCAAATGTTAGAAGTGCTACAAATGAACCTAATTGGTCATATACTAAAGCATAAACTACCTCTTTCATGGAGTATAAAGATTCTATATATGAAAATCCAACAAATGAAGTATTGCCAAAGATAGAAACTACCATAAAAGTTGCCAAATCTCTTTTAGATAATTTTAAAAATTTTCCTATCGCTAAAGAGAGCAAAAATGCCACAAACATAGCAATATAGCTGACTATAATAACCTTAAAAATCACATCATTAAACTCTAAAACTCTTATCTTTGAAAGAGCAAGGGCTGGGAGCGAGAAATAAATCACAAATTCGGTTAAAGCATATGATAAATCCTCTTTAAAAACTTTAAAAAGATACCCAATAAGAACAAATAAAAATATAGGTGCAATTTGCTCTATCATGACCATTTTCCAAAGTAGCTTTTTGTCTGCAATGATTTTTCAACCTCATCTAAGAAAATATCTCTTTGTATCTCTTTTGCACCCATAGATATAAGATGTGGCGTTGGAATTTGACAATCTATAAAATCTCCTCCCATCTCATCAATTTTTCTACAAAGTGCTACAAGTGCAACTTTAGAAGCATCCCTTTTTATACTAAACATTGACTCTCCACAAAACATACCTCCAAGATATAATCCATACAATCCGCCTACTAACCTCCCTTTAGAATAAGCCTCTACGCTATGAGCAAAATGCTCTTTATGTAATGCACAAAAAAGCTCTACTAAGTCATCATTAATCCAACTATCTTCACTATTTTTCAATCTTATATCTCTGCAAGATTTTATTACTGTATCAAAACTTGCATCAAACTTTATCTCAAATTTTTTCATACTTTTTTTAAGACTCTTTGAAATTTTTATATCTGAAGTTTTAAGAACAAGCCTAGGGTCTGGCGACCACCAGAGTATGGGATCACTAGAGTTATACCAAGGGAAAATACCTTGCATATAGGCACTTATAACTCTATCTTGTTTTAAATCTCCTCCCCAAGCTAGCAAACCTTTTTTATCGGCAGTTCTAGGATTTGGAAATATATAAGGAGAAGAGTCTAATTTTGGTATAAAAACCGTGTTACTATTTTTCATATCTGAAAATCAAATTTCTCTTTTTATAGTCGATTTTTACCTTGCCACCATGCTTTAACTTACCAAAAAGGATCTCATCACTAAGTGGTGTTTTTATCTCTTGGCTTATCACTCTTTTTAACACTCTTGCACCCATATCTTTACTAAAGCCTTTACTTGCAAGGTATTTTTTAGATTCTTTTGTCAACTCTATCTTTATCTTTTTATCTTTGAGTTGAAGTTTAAGTTCATCCATAAGTTTTTCAACTATACTTATCATAATATCTTCATCTAAAGACTTAAAATAGATAGTATCATCTAGCCTATTTCTAAATTCTGGTGCAAAAAAGTTTTTAACTGCATTGTGAGCTTTAAAGGATTCATCTTTTTCGAAGCCAACATGCACTCCCTCTTTTGTACCTAAGTTTGAAGTCATTATAATTATGACATTTCTGAAGTCGGTTTTTATTCCGTTATTATCGGTTAAAATAGCTCCATCAAATATCTGCAAAAGCACATTTAAGAGGTCTGGATGAGCTTTTTCTATCTCATCTAAAAGCAATACAGAGTATGGATGTTTTTTGATGCTTTCAGTCAACTGTCCACCATCTTCAAAACCAACATATCCAGGAGGTGCCCCGATTAATCGGCTAATAGTATGTTTTTCCATATATTCACTCATATCATATCGCTCAAAATTTACTCCAAGCTCACTTGCCAATCTCTTTGCCACTTCTGTTTTTCCAACTCCAGTTGGTCCTGCGAATAAAAATGCTCCAATAGGTGCCTCAGCATTTCCTAATCCTGCACGAGAGCGCTTTATAGCTTGAACTAATGCATGTATTGCCTCATCTTGACCAAAAACTTTTGCTTTTAGATTTTTCTCTAAAGAGGATATAACTTCGCTTTCATTTGCATTTATATGCCTATTTGGTATATGGGCAATTTTTTCCAAAATATTTTCAATATCAGCTATACTCACACTCTTTCTTTTTCTTTTTAATAAATGAAATGAAGCTCCAACCTCATCTATCAAATCGATTGCCGAATCGGGCAAAAATCTGTCATTTATATATTTTTTCGCCAACTCTACAGAAGATTTTAAAACAGTATTTGGATACTTTATCTTATGATGCTTTTCATAACTCTCTTTAAGTCCTAAAAGAATCTTATAGCTATCTTCAAGGCTTGGCTCATCTATATCTATCTTAGCAAATCTTCTACTAAGGGCTCTATCTTTGTCAAAAAAGTTTCTAAATTCTCCATAAGTTGTAGCCCCTATACATCTTAATTTACCTGTTGCCAAAGACGGTTTAAGCAAGTTTGATAAATCCATTGAACCCCCACTCGTAGCTCCTGCTCCGACAACTGTGTGAATTTCATCTATAAAAAGTATGGCATTTTGCAATATTTCTAACTCTTTTAGTATCTCTTTTAACCTCTTTTCAAAATCTCCTCGATACTTTGTGCCTGAAAGAAGTGAACCCATATCTAAAGCAAACAAAGATGCACCTTGTAAGATATCCGGAACATTGTTATTTACTATCATTTGAGCAATACCTTCAACAACCGCAGTCTTTCCAACTCCTGGTTCTCCTACTAAAATAGGATTATTTTTCTTTCTTCTGCAAAGAACTTGCACTACTCTTTCACACTCATCAGCTCTTCCGATAAGTGGGTCAAGCTCGCCGTTTTTAGCTAAATCTATAAGGTTTAAACAATACTTTTCCAAAGCACCATCTTCATCCTTTTTTGTTTTTTGCTCTGGTGTTGTCAAGTTTGTTATGATTTCTAGTATTTCTAACCTTGAGATACCTTGTTGTTGCAGTAACCAAGCACTATAGGAGTGCTCTTCTTGAAATATAGAAACCAATAAATCAAATACATTTGCTTCTACTTTTCCAGCTGATTTTGAGTGAAGCATCATATTTTCTATCACTCTCGAGAGAGAGACGCTTTCGATTGGTTCATACTCATTTTTATCCAAAATTACAGGTGAATGTACGGTGAAATATTTTTGTAAATCATTTGATATATCATCAACATTAGCATTACATTTTTTTAGCACCTCTTCGATGGACTTATTTTTAAGCATAGCAAAAAACAGATGCTCTATCGTGATATATTCATATTTATTCTCTTTTACAAAATTTATAGCATCACTAAAAAGTATATTTAATTCTTGACTTACCATCTCTACTCCTCTTGTAAAATTGCACGAAGTGGAAATTGGTGCTCTTTAGCAAGAGTATGTACTTGTGAAATCTTTGTTTCGGCAATCTCATATGTATAAACCCCACAAAGCCCCGAGCCCTCTTCGTGAATCTTGTACATTATGGCAATTGCCTTTTCATCGCTTTGATGAAAAATTTCTACAAGTACCATAATTACAAAATCCATACTTGTATAATCATCATTTAAGAGCATCACTTTATAAAGTTTCGGCTCTTCAAGCTCCAATTTTTCATCAAATTCATTTTCTATTTCTGCATCAACTCTAGCCATTATTAAAATCCTTCATTGCTCTAGCGGTCTCTCTTTTTGCATCTTTTTGTTTTAATGCTTCTCTTTTGTCATGCAAATCTTTTCCTTTAGCAAGTGCTATTTGTAATTTTACCATATTTCTCGAATTAAAATAGATGCTTAATCCAACTATCGTCAATCCATCTCTTGCGACTTTTTTGGCTAATTTTTCTATCTCTCTCTTATGTAAAAGCAATTTTCTATCTCGCCTCTCATCAGGTGCATAATGAATATTTGCAGTCTTTACATGTGAGATATGCATCCCAAACAAAAATGCTTCACTCTTTATAATCTTGACAAATGAATCCTTAAGATTCACTCTTCCCGCTCGTATGGCTTTGACTTCACTACCCTTTAGCTCAATCCCCACTTCAAACTTTTCTAATATCTCATAATCATGATATGCTTTTTTATTTCTAGCTATTGTTTCACCCATATTCTACCTATCTTCTTTTAATCTAAAAAAACTGCTTCCACTTCCACTAAAAAACCAATTTTTTTTTCTTTGCAATTGTAAATTTTTATCCACTTTAAGAGCTGCTCCTAGTAAGTCATTTAACTCTATATCACTATATATATTTAGCAACTCTGTGCTTTTCATATCTTTCATCTTTTTTGCTAAACCCTCATTTATATTGTAATTTTGCCTAAAAGTTCTATAAATCTTACCTGTATCACATTTTATATCTGGAGTAAAAACCTCAATATTCAAGGGTTCTTCTTTGAACTCCTTCACTATCTCCCCTATTCCTTCTACATTTGCACTTTTGTATTTATAGACAAAAAAAGGAACATCAGCCCCCACGCTTAAGCCAATTTTGGCTAATTTTTCTTTTGTTAAACCTAGATTTATTTTTTCATTTACCATGTGCAAAAAAGTAGCCGCATCACTACTTCCACCGCCCAAGCCTGCAAATGATGGTATTTTTTTATTTACATATAGGGCATTAGAGCAAAATATATCTTTTAGCTCTTTTTTATATCCTACATTACAAAGTGCCAAATAGCTTTTATATATAGTATTTTGTTCCAATTTACAGCCAAAATTACCATATAACTCAAAATCTACATCGTCTCTTTTAGGCAAAAAGTTGAGTTCATCATAAAGATTTTCTACTAAGACAAATCTTGAGAGTATTTCATGATAATCTTCTCTAGTTCCAACAATTTTTAGAAAGATATTTACTTTTGCAAATGCTCTATATTTCATTTTTTGAGTTTTTCACTTAACTCACTCAAGCCAGCTATATTTATCTCATTTGCGGCTTTTATATTTGCATCTTTGACTATCTCTTCTAACTCTTTTCGCAAAATCAACATCTCTTTTGGAGCATTAATTCCAAGTTTTACCACACCTTTTGAAACTTCCATTACAGTGATGGTTATTTTATCATCTAAAAGTATGGACTCTCCTATTTTTCTTGATAATACTAACACAATTTTACCTTATTTAACAGATAGTTTACCTCATCATCTTTTATTTCGATAAGAGCCAAATATTTTTTATCTACAAACTTATAGATACCATTTTTTTGATTTTTAAATGAGCTTTTAACTAACTTTTTTCCAAGCTCTATATCACTTATATCGCCCAAATATTCATTCTCTTGCATAGATAAAAATTTGAGTGGATTTAATGGTAATTCGTCACCATAAACAAAAGCACCTTCACTCAACCTCTCCAAAGAGCTAAGAGCTCCATCAAATCCTAATTTTTTAGCAAATAGATATCCGATACTTCTTATATATCCGCCTTCACTTATGCTTATTTCAAAAGTTAAAAAAGGGTGCGCATAGTGTAAAATCTTGAAATTATAGATGAAGCTTTTTATCTTTTTTAACTCAAACTCTTCACCACCTCTTGCTAAGTCATAAGCTCTCTTACCATCCACCCTTTTTGCACTATATTTTGGTGGAAGATACTCAATTTCACCCAAAAAATTCTTTGCCACTATATTTATAGAATCCATAGAAAAAGGGGCTATGCTTTTTATGGTTTCTATCTTTTCAATATCTAGTGTTGGGCTACTTGCACCAATCCACAAAGTGGCTCTATATCTCTTTGGAGCCTTCTGCAAAAATCTAAAAAGCTTTGTAAATTGTCCAAAAGCGACTATCAAGACTCCGCTAGCAAATGGGTCAAGAGTTCCTGAAAATCCAGCTTTTTTGACACCATATCTTCTTTTTATCTTTTTTAAAAAAAAGTTTGAAGAGATGCCCTTTGGTTTATTTGCAACGAAAAGTCGATTCATATCTTCTCAACAAATGAAGCTAAAATATCTCTTTTTGTACCACTAAAATTTATCTTTAATTTAAATTCTCTTTTAACCTTACTTATCTCAAAAATTCTACCAATTCCAAAAATCTTATGTTTAACTAAATCGCCTTTTTTGTATGCTGTTGTTTTCTCAAGTATCAAACTTCCTTTGCAAACTCCAGCCTCTTTTAAAAATCTGCTTTTCTTTAACTCCGCTCTTCTGCCTTTATAAAACCTACTATTTACAAAACTGAGCGTTAGCTCTCTTTTTGCTCTTGTAATCGCCACATATCCTAGCCTTCTCTCCTCTTCTATATCACTTCCATCACCGATAAGAGGGAAAAATCCTTCTTCTAATCCCATCACAAAAAGATACTCAAACTCAAGCCCTTTGCTTGCGTGTACGCTCATGATAGATATATGCTCATTGTCTATCTGATCTTGATCACTTTGAAGTGCCAAGTCATTTAAAAAATCATCTACGCTTGTATCTAAATTTTGCTTTACGAAATCTCTATAAAGTCCATAAAATTCATCTATATTTGAAACTCTATCTAGGGCATCAGGAAGTGCGGAGTAGTACTCTCTTATACCAAACATATCTTCTAATTCAAAAATAAAATCATAAGAGTTATCACTACTTTTTTCTTTTAGTTTTATAATGTTCTCTATAAACTCATTTAACGCTATAAAACTTTTTTTACTTGTTATGCTTTTAACTTCATCGTTATGCATAGTTATATACTCATACAGAGACATTTTATTGTCATATGCAGCTTTTAAAAGCTTGTCGATTGTCACTTTTCCAAGCCCTCTTTTTGGTTTGTTTATTATCCTTTTCATGGAAAAGTCATCATGCTCATTTGCTATGATACGAAGATAACTAATAAGGTCTTTTATCTCGGCTCTTTCATAAAATTTTACACCACCTACCATATTGTAAGATATATGTTCTTTATTTAAACCCTCTTCTAAAGAACGGCTGAGTGCATTTATCCTATATAATACTGCTATATTTTTGGGGTCTACTCCACCATCTATCAATTTTCTTATTTTTCTTGCTATTGTTTTAGACTCTTGGTTTTCATCACTTGATTCTATAAACTCTATAGCTTTTCCATCTCCAAAATCACTTGTTAGATTTTTACCAATTCTTTCTCTATTATGCTCTATTAGTTCATTTGCAGCACATAGAATCTGATTTGTTGAACGATAATTTATCTCTAGTTTTGTTATTTTTACTTCATCAAAAGAGTTATGAAACTCTAAAATATTTTTTATATTTGCCCCTCGCCAACCATAAATACTTTGGTCATCATCTCCAACTACACAAAGGTTATTATGTACAGCGCATAACTTTCTTAAAAGTCTATATTGGAGTTCATTAGTATCTTGGTATTCATCTACCATAATATATTTATATCTTTCACTAACTTGTTTACAAAGTTCATTATTTTCATCTAAAATCTTATAAGTAAGCACGAGTAAATCATCAAAATCTACCAAATTATTGCTTACTATATAATTTTCATACTGCTCATATATTTTTGCTATAGTTTGATAGTTTTTTCTCTCTGCTTTCTCGAAAACTTCTTTTGGAGAGATAAGTGAATTTTTGTATCTTGAAATCTCACTAGCCACTAAAGATATGGGCAAATCCAAACCAAAACTTTTTATAATTCTTTTTTTGTCATCAGTGTCAATCACAACAAAGTTATTATTTCTTCCTAATTTATTTATATTAAATTTTAAAAACAGAAGTCCAAACTTGTGAAAAGTACAAAGCATTGGAGGATATCTAACTTTATCTATCAAAGAGAGTGCTCTCTCTCTCATCTGGCTTGCAGCCTTATTTGTAAATGTAAGAGTTAGTATGCTGGAGGGGTCAATACCAAGTGAAATCAAATATGCAACCCTAGTAGTTATCGTTTTTGTTTTTCCGCTTCCTGCGCCTGCTAGTATAAGTAACGGACCATCTATATGACAAGCTGCGTCTCTTTGAGCATCGTTTAATTTATCTAATATTTTATCCATATTTAAACTTTCGTGCTATAATTTATATTTATTATATCAAAAAAATGTTTAATCCTACAAATTTTACACAGACCCCTATTGTATAAAGTATCATTTTTAGTTATAATATATAAAAAATAAACAGAATTGAACTACCATAAGGAGATTTGATGCTAAAAGATTTTACAAAGTTGGAGACATTTTTAACTGTTGTCAGGGAAAAAAGTTTCTCAAAAGCTTCTAAAAAACTTGGTATAAGCCAACCTGCTGTTACACAACAGATAAAACTTTTGGAAGATTATATTGATGGAAAGATTGTAGATAGAAAGAAAAATGGAATAAAACTTACAAAAATTGGTGAAGAGTTGCATAAAATTGCACTAAAACTAGATAAATGTATAAATAACTCTGAAAAAGAGATGATTAAGCTTCTCAACAAAGATATGGTTTTTATATTAGGTGCGTCATTGATGATAGGAAATTATATTATTCCTGCCATTCTGAATAAAATTCAAGAAGAGATAAACAATGAAATAATGCTTAAAATTAACACCTCGCATACAATAACTGATGAATTACTAGACAAAAAGGTTGATTTTGCTATTCTTGAATCTCCAGTTTTTAATGATGAGTTGATTTACAGGGAATGGTTAGAAGACGAACTATTTTTAGTTAGCAGATCACCTCTGCCAAAACTCGTAAAAAAAGAAGATTTATATGATTTTCATTGGATATGCAGAGAAGAGACATCTCACACAAGAAAGATAGTTCAAGAAGCATTTGATACGATGGGTATTGACTGTAAATCATTTGATATGAGAAGTATTGTTACGAGCTCAACTGCAGTAAAACAGATGATTTTAAAAACACCTGAACTTGACACTCCAACAGTTTCTATTATATCAAGACATATAATAAAAGATGAACTTGATAGCGGACAGCTCTATTGTGCCAAGATAAAAGGATATAAAATGTCAAGAACTCTCTATATTGCTTACCTCAAAGAAAGAAAACATGATGCTGTTATCGACAGTATAATTGCTTATTTGATGAGCAGAAGAAGAATATAATTACTTTTTTAAAAATTTTTGATTTTCGGGGTTAGAAAGTAGAGCTTCCATAGACTTTTTAACTCCATTTTTTTGTTTTTTTGCCTCTTTTTTGCTTGATGGAATTGAGATATTTATAAATATTGGTGTATTTTCTACAATAACTTGCAAAACAGACAAAAGAGGAACACTCACAAGAGAACCGAAGTTGTCAGAACCAAAACCAGCTTCAAAACTAATAATTTCTTCATCTACCAAAACGCTCTCAAAAGTATACCCAGCTAAAACAAACATGGTGATTGGTTTAAATGTATCTTTTATTTTATCAGGAAGTGTTGGACTAAAATCTACATCTGTAACACTTGTAAGTATAGAAAAATTTATGCCCTTTTCCAGTAAAAAATCAAGTATATCTTGAACATGTTTGTTCATTATATTACAAAATCTATCATCATTCAGCACCATTTGCAACATCAATATTTCCTTTTTTTTAATACACAATTATAGCGAAATTTTTCATATACTAATTAACTTCTCTAAAACAGCCATTCTTATCACTACGCCATTTTTTACCTGCTCTAAAACCTTGCATCTAGGGTCTTCCATCATTATATCATCTATATCTACATTTCTATGAACTGGTCCTGGGTGCAGAAGAAGAATATTTCTATCTCCTACTAAATCTAATGTTATACAAAAATCCTCTGCATAATCTTTTAAAGAGGCATATATTTGATTTGCATGTCTCTCAGTTTGAGTCCTTAAACTCATAATTATATCAATATTGTCTATTATCTCTCTTATACTATGCGAGACTCTTAATTTTGTTTTTGGTAAAAAATGTGGAGGCGCAACTAAAATAACCTCAAGTCCAGCACGATTAAGAAGCTCAATGTTGCTATTGGCAACACGGGAATTTTTGATGTCTCCTACAATTGCGATTTTTTTACCTTTGATATTATTGTTAAAATGTTGTTTTATAGTAAAAAGATCAAGCAAAGCTTGGGTTGGATGTGCATGAGAGCCATCTCCACCATTTATCAAGGGACATTTTACATGTTTTGAAAGGATATGAGGAACTCCAGCTCTTTTATGTCTTACTACAATAGCATCAGGACCCATTGCGTCCAAAGTTGCTGCGGTATCAAGCAGAGTTTCCCCTTTATTAGATGAGCTATGTGAAACATCTAAGCTTACAACATTTGCCCCTAATCTTTTTGCTGCAATCTCAAAACTACTTCTAGTCCTAGTAGAGTTTTCAAAAAATATAGTAATAATCATATGACCTTGAAGTATATCTCTTTGTTTATTATCTAAAAATATACTTGCTCTTGCATATAATTCATCTATCTCTTCAAGAGAAAAATCTCTTGTGTTTATGAGGTGTTTCAACTTAAAACCTTTTAAATTTCATTTGGTACATGTTAACAAATTTTAGATACAATAACACTAAAAAAGGAGCAATAAAATGAAAAAAACTCTAATTTTAGCCTGTGCTGTTATATTTAGTGCCTCTTTATTTGGTGAAACTATATCTTTTAGTGATAGTGTTCGAGTTATAAAAAGCTCACCAGAATATAGAACAGTAACTACAAGAACGCCTTATCAAGAGTGTTGGGATGAACAAGTACCAGTTAACTCTAATAATGCGGTTAGCAATAACTTTGGAGCTTTGCTAGGTGGAGTAGCTGGAGGAATTTTAGGACATCAAGTAGGTGGAGGAAGTGGGAAAACTGCTGCTACGGTTGGCGGAGCAATAATTGGTACGCTTGTTGGAAAAAATTTGTCAGGAAACCAAAATTCTGCCACAACTTATCAAAAACAGAGAAAATGTGTCACAAAATATGATGAACGATCAAGTGAAAAATTTATAGGCTACAAAAATATCGCAAACTATAAAGGCAGAACGATAGTTAAATTTAGTGATAGACCACTCAGAAAAATTATACTAAATATCATTGCAACTTATTAAGTTTTTCGATAATTCTTTTAAATTATGCTGAAGAGTTAAAACCTTGCCAAACTTATTTTGATAGTAAGGCAAGGTTGTTTTTCTAAAATCATCATCATTGTTTTTGATATTTATACACCATTCAAACTGCATATTTAGTGTTTTTAAAAAATGTAAGTTTAATAGTGTATCATTAATGCACCCTAAATTTGAATGAGTTACTAAAAGTATTTTAGCATCAAAAAAATTTGCTAAATCATACATATAGAAATCTTTTTCTATTGGAACCATTAACCCACCAGCACCCTCAATTAAAACTATATCACTTGCATTTGTAATTTTTTCAAAAGTTTTTTTGAGTATATTAAAATTAATTTTTTCATCTTTTTTTGATACATAAGGGGCAGCTGGTAGAGAGTATTGAAAAGGTACTATATCATCAGTTGTAAAATTTTTAAAATTTGGATTGACTTTTTGTATGGTATCAAGCAAGAGTTTGCCATCAAGTGGACTCTCTTTCACACCAGTCTCAAATGGTTTAAAAACTCCAACTTTTAAGCCTAATTTTTGCAGCTCTTTTATAATTCTAATACTCGCATAGGTTTTACCGACATCAGTATTTGTAGCAGTTATAAAGATTGGCTTGTATTTCATTTTATGTCCATCTAGTTCTTCAAGAATATGGAAGTATAAGACAATCTTACATTTATGTCAACTTACTTCGAAGAGGTTATGAAAATAATATTATCTTCTATATTTATAACATTAGATTTTAAATTCTTTTTTATCTCTTTTATTCCCTCTTCAATTTCTTCACAAGAAAATTTTCCTAAAATTGACATAAAACGCTTTCGTATCATGCTTGACCACACTTCTATATTTAAATTAAAATGGTACGAATCAAATTCTACATCTACCTTAAAACCTGCATTTCTAAGCTCGTTAATAAATAACTCATAGGGTGGTTGGCTTTGAAAAAAAGACTCTTTAGCTTCATCAAATAGTGGCATTTTTATCTCTTGTGGACGAGTTACTATTAATATTTTTCCACCATCATTTAGTCTATCATACAAATTTGACCAAAAAATTTCCCTCTCTTTGATATAATGCACCGATTCCTTTAATAAAATTTTATCATATCTTATATCTCTTGCAGAAAAACAGTTGGCATCTTCATTATAAATCTTTATATCTTTACTTATCTTTGCGATATTACTCATCTCAACAGATGGTTCTATGCAAAATGGAGTATTTAAAAGGTGTGCCTTAGAGGAAATTGACTTCGTATATGCACCTGTTCCTCCTCCAATATCTACAAAGATGTCATGAACATCAAATTTTAAAAACTCTACGATATAAGTTAACATCCATTTTTTATAATTATTTGAAAAGTGCCAAATTGTATCATAAACATTTGCTATTTGATCAAAATGATTTCCCATCTATCTGTTTCCCGTATTAATTTTTGTAATACTACAAGAAAATTAATACTCAATATAAATAGATAAATCACTTCTGTAAATGTGTTGTTAATGGTGTGTTAATGTATCCAATAAAAAGTTTTAAGAGTACTGGTTTTCCCACTCTTTAAAGGCTGGAGTAAAATACTCAATTCTTACTTTTTTAAACTCTCTTGTTGAGTATAAAGGTATATACGATTTACTTTTTATCTCTTTTGCAATTTCATCTATAACTGCATTTGTCTCTTCCTTGGTTTTTCCATGAATCATAGTAAAAAGATTGTATCTCCAATTTGGATATTTTGGACGAAGATAACAGTGGCTTACAGCACTAAATGATGCTGCCGTTTTTCCAATAATTTCTCCATTTTTTTCATCTATATCCCAAACAACCATAGCATTTGCATTGAAACCTGCTTTTCTGTGATTAAGAATAGAGGCAAATCTTCTCATAACTCCAGCATCTTTAAGTTCATCTAGAATATCAAAATAGAGCTTGTAGCTAATTCCTAAATCTTCTATTATTTTTCCAAACGGCTCTTTTATTATCTCTATATCATACTGTGAAGCTGTAATAATTTTGTAATGCAATGGGCTTAAGTCAATATCTTTGTATTTTACTTTTTTTACTTTTTCTTTTTGTTTATCTTTACCAGTTGTATTTAATTTTACAGAAATTTTAAAAAGCTTAAGTGTTTGAAGAGTAATATACTCTTTAGCTTTACACAATCTTGCTAAAAGCTCAATAGTTTTTTCTAAACCAAATTTACTATCAGGCTCAACTGCAATGGTAAACCAAATATTAAAATCATGGTTTCTCTCATAATTGTGAGAAATTCCTGGATGCGAATTTAAAATCTTTACTGCTCTATTTATCTTGTCAGCAGAAATCTTAAACGCCACAAGAGATGAGCTATATCCTAATCTTTTTGTATCAAATATCGCAGATGTTTGACGAATAATACTTTTGTCTTTTTGCTCTTTTAAGATTTTTATCACTTCATCTTCACTAATACCAAGTTCTTCACCTATAGCTCTAAAAGGTCTAGCAACCAATGGGAAACTTTTTTGTATTTTAGATAATATTTCTTGAGTCATGCTACTGTTTTAACCCTACTGCACATCTTGCACTATGAAAACCTCTATAAAATTTTGGATTTGAAAATATTCCATTTTTTAGAGTCCAACCAGCTTTTTTATTTATTATAATAGCTTGACTTCCTTTTAATCTCTCTTTATTTTCACAAAGTATAGTTTTTCCTTTGTTGAACTCAACTGCTATAGTTTTCATTCTTTGCGTGGTGATATAGTAGTGAAAAAGAATAAATGAAGCTAATATAATTCCTACTATAGCCATTCCTCTTTTAAAAGCAACTTGGGGCATAAATTTTCTTGTTGTAACTATCGCAGTAACTACAAGAAAAAATAAGGCAATCACCATATATCCAATTTCTAATTCAAAAAACTCTTTCATCTATTTTTCCTTTCATCTGTTTTGTAATCCACTATTTTACCATTTAATGTCTTTAAAAAAGCCACAATTTCATCTATTTGAGTTTTTGTAAGCTCAATTCCAACTTGATATCTTCCCATGATGCGAACAGTCTCATTTATATCTTTTATTGCACCATTATGAAAATAAGGAGCTGTTCTTATAACATTTCTTAGAATCGGTACACGAAAAAGTTGCATACTATTTTTTCCTAAAAAACCACCTACATTTTTAAATGGAAATTTATCACTACTTAGCATACATTTTAAATCATATATATTTAAGCATCTTCTAAGTGGAAACTTCTGCAAACTTTGTCCACCAACACTTCGACCAGTATGACAACCTTTGCAACCTAAATTTATAAAAAGTGCAAAACCTTTTTTTGCTTTTTTGCTTATGGCATTATTATCACCCTCTAAAAATCTATCATATGCACCTCTTGTTAGTAGTGTTCTTTCATAAGCACCTATCGCTTTTACTACATTTTCAAAGTTGATTCCATTAGTAAAAACTTTATCAAATTGTTGTTTATATGTGGGATTATTGCTTAATCTTTTAATAACTTCACTTGGTGTCATATTCATTTCAAAATGTGCTTGAATTGGCCCAGCTGCTTGTGCTTCTACATCTTTGGCTCTACCATCCCAAAACTCAGCTTTTGCCAAAGCAGCATTTAAAACTGTCGGGGAGTTTAGGTGAGATGGATTTTTTCTTCCTTGAAATCCTATCGCAGTTGGAAGATTATCATCTCCACCTTGTGACAAAATATGACAACTTGCACAACTTATTGTTCTATTTTTCGAAAGAATTGTATCAAAAAATAGTCTATCTCCTAGTCTTATCTTCTGTTTTGTTATAGGATTTTCAGGATTGTCTACTATCTTTAAAAGCTCTTTATAAGTTTTTGGGATTGGTAGCATATTTCTTGAAAGTGCGGTTTGCCTAAGCTCTTCATCGCCATATGTTTTTAACTTCCTTTTAGAAAGTATAAATGGTAGCAATAAAATAATAGACACAATTAATATAGACGCAACAATTGGCGACAAAAACTTTTTCATGATTTATTTTACATTAATATTCCTAAAAATTTATTGACTAAAATCAAAGTTTTATAAATAGAGATTATGTTATAATCTGGTGATTATTAACGATACCAAAAAGAGGAAAAATTATGAGTAAAACTGCTTTTATAGGTTTAATTTTTGTATTTATATTTTTAAGTTTTGTAGCCTTTAACAATGCTATGCCAGAATCAAAGAACAAGGAAGTTATGAGTTTGATATCCCCTTATATTCCTTACAAACTAGAAAAAAGATTGGCTGGCTTAACCATAATAAATACAAAAACAGGTACTAAAGAAAAACCTTCAAACGATATTGTTTATAAAAGATTGGATGAGTTGGAAAAAAGTTGGGGTAAAAAATATCTTAGAATTAACGGCTCTTTGTTATCAATTAATAATGATAATAATAAATCAATAAAATCTTTTGAATTAAAGAATAAAAAACAAGTCAATTTTGTACATAGTTTCTTTGGAATTTGAAGAGAGTAGGTGTCAACTAAATGGCACCTACATCTTATACATCGTTTAACTCTCGTTCTCTAATCTCTTCTTCTCTTGAAAGTAAATCCAGAACATTGGAAGTACTATAATTGCGTGAAGAAAAATAGTAAGAGTCAAAGGACCTTGGTTTAATAGTCCAAAAAAACTATGATTCACATCCGTAAAAGCTTCAAACATATTTGCTCCTTTTAATTTATATTTTCAGGATTTTTACTAATTGTTAGCAAATCCTTTACTAAATAGAAAAATCCAACTGTTGTAACTATACCCATGATAAGTCTCCAATCCATAGCTTGAGACATCCACATTTGATTTTGAGCTATAAAGAACGCATTCCAAGTAGCGCCAAGTTGTGCTCTAGCAATCAAAACTTGTTCATATCCAGCAATTGTAAGTGCAACCGTCATTCCTAAAACCCCAAAAGTTATAAGAAAAATTGCCATTTTAGAATCAAATGTTGCTCTTAGTTTTTTTATACCGTATTTGCCTTGGATTGCCATATAGAACATCGCTATTAAGATAGTAGCATATGCACCAAAAAATGCAAGATGCCCATGAGCTGCGGTAAACTGAGTACCGTGTGTGTATATATTTACTTGTGGAAGTGTATGGAAAAAGCCCCAAACACCAGCGCCTAAAAAATTACCAAATCCATTTGAGACAAGCCATATAAGAGCTGGAGTATTATTAGATGATCCATCTTCGCCTGAGTGTTCTTTAATCCCTTTCTCTTTACCCCAATCATAGAGAACATGAACAAACATACCTATAAGTGGTACAGGTTCTAAAGAACTAAACAGTGCACCAATTTCCCACCAATACTCTGGTGTTCCTATCCAAAAATAGTGATGTCCAAGTCCTAATATTCCAGATCCAAACAACATAGCAACTTCAATCCAAAGCCACATTTCAACTATTTCTCTTTTTGCACCAACTACTTTTATAAGTGCATATGCCGCAAGTGCTCCGACCATTACTTCCCAAGTAGCTTCAACCCAAAGGTGTATAACCCACCACCACCAGTATTGATCCATGGAGATATTGTCAGTAAAGTACATTCCAGCTAAATATAAGCCAGCAAGCGCAATCATATCTGATAGAATTACTGTCATAATTCCAGTTCTTCTACCTTTTAACGCCGTAAAAAAAGTATTTGCCAAAAATCCAACTACAACTATAACTATACCGATATCTGCCCATCTAGGAGCCTCGATATATTCACGACCTTCAGTAATCAACCAAATAGTAGTTTGAGTTGCAGGTCCAACTTGAACAAAAATATAAACCAATACAACTATAGTAACAGCTAGAGTAAGTATCCAAAAAAGTAACTTTCCTATACCAATGCCAACAGTCTCTATCCCTGTTTCATCAGGCAGTAGATAATATACTGAACCTATCATTGCATAAAGCATCCAGATGACTAGTGCATTTATATGTATCATTCTAGTGATTGAAAAATCAAGAATATCATATAAAAATGATGGGTAAATAAATTGAATAGCAGACACCAAACCTAAAACAAGTTGTGCACCAAAGAGTATAACTGCAACCGTAAAGTACCAGCTTCCTAACTTTTGTGATTCATATTTGAAGCTATTTTGTCTTTGCATAAACTACTCCTTCTTTAATCTTTCCAAAGCCTCTTGGAAAACCATTTGTATCAATTGTAGACATATGTTTCAAAAACGCCACAAGCCCTATAGCTTCCTTTGGCGTAATTCCAAGATTTGGCATCATTCTAGCATGTGTTGGATATTTTCCAGGATGCTGTAAAAATTCAGCCATAGCCTCTTCTTTTGTACTCTTGCCTGTCATGGCTTGCATTGGTCCATTTTTGCCCCAAGCAGGATCTAGCCAAGCTTTGGTGAGGTCAGGTGCATAGTATGCTCCATTCCCTAAAAGCGTATGACAATCCATACAGTTTTTAGCTTGAGAAGCAAGCTTACCAAGATGTAAAAGTGCATTAGCCTCTTTTTGAGAATAATCATCTCTACCAAAGAATTTCTCTTTTACTTTAAACAAAGAGTTACCTTTTCCGTCATCACCACCTATAACTGGTACTTCATGACCTCTGCTTTGATTCATGTTGTACTCAACTTTATAGTTAATTACAGTTGCAGATGGAACTCTTTTTACAACATGGTTATCTATATCTTTTTGATTTCCCATGGATATTTGCCCCATAGTATCAAATGTCAACCATATCAACAAAATCGAAGCAAAACCTGTTACCCATATAGCAGATCTTTGCCAAAAACGGTTATCCGACCAAACGGATACTTTTTTCCTAGACATTCGTCCTCCTTTTAGTTTTCATATCTTTCTTCAGATTTAGTTATCAAATAGTAATATATATGAGGAACCATTAGATAAGCAACCATAGCAATCATCATAGCCTTTACGGTAAATGGCTGACTATGGATTTTCATCGTAAGAAAATATGTACAATAAATCTGCAAAATCCAAAAGAAATATGCTAAATACATATATATTTTTTTTAGTTTTTGCATTTTTACAAGCGTAACCATGCCTGCATAAAATAACCCAAATATCAAAATAAGAGCAGCAGAAACAAAAATAGGTAAAAAATCACCAATCGCAATCACGGGTCTAACATATAATGGCTCTACCATAAATGCTCCTTATTTTAAATATGATAAATATATTCATAATTATCATTTAATATTATATTGTATAATCTTAGCAAAAACATTGATATAAATCAATTTATATAATTTTTTATAATTTTATAGTAGTATAATGTATAATTTTTAAAATAGGTGGTTTTTATATTTATGACAGATATTGGTTTTATATTGGTTTTTTCTGTAGTTTTACTCTTCTTTTCAATTTATCCTGCTATAAAAATTGTAGAATTTTTTGATAAGAAAAGTAACCTAAGTAGTTTTTATTTTAATTTGTATACAGTATTAGCAACTATTCTGATTTCCTTGTCAGGTGGTCTATTTTTGAGATACTTTTAAAGAAAAATTATGTCTTATTTTCCTGCATTTATAAAGTTAGAAAACCAAAAAATACTCATAGTTGGTGGAGGGCGTATTGCTTATGAAAAACTTATGCATTTGCTTGATTTTACACAAAACATAACGCTTATCGCCACAAATTTTTCACAAGAAATAATGGAAAAAATTGAAGAAAGAAAATTATCTTACGAAAAAAGAGCATATAAAAAAGATGATATAAAGAGTTTTAAAATTGTAATAATAGCAATTGACAATATACCTTTGCAAAAAGAAATTTTTATAGAATCTAAAAAATATAATTGTCTTTGCAACGCTGTTGACTCTGTGGATTATTGTGATTTTATCTTTCCCTCATATATTAAAAAAGATAATCTAACCATAGCTATTTCAACTTCAGGTACATCTCCCGCATTTGCAAAACATTTAAGAATTTATCTTTCAAAATTGATACCAAAGAATATTTCAAACTTTTTAAATGAGATGAAAAATTTAAGAAAATCTCTTCCAAAGGGTGAAGAGAGAATGAAAATGTTAGACAAAAAAGCTAAAAAATTTGTAGATAGCTTTAATCTTTAAGTTTAAATGACAAAAATAGTGCTATAAAAAGAGTTACGATAGTTACACTATACAAAATCATATAGTTACTAAAATGTAAAATTGCTCCGCCTAAAACAGAGAAAAATATACCAAAAGAGATGATATTTACCTGTAAAGCCACATAAGTTGGTCTAAATTTTGGGGGTGCTAGGATTAAAATTAAATTTCCTGAAGCTATGCGAGTTCCATCAGCTGCAGCACCTATTAGAAAAAATATAATGATATATGAAAAGATATTTATACTAAAAAATGCTAATATTATCGCTATTATATGCAGAATTAGAGCTATATTGCTTGTAAGTTTATTGTAGCCTCTACCACTAAGTGCACCCCATAAAAAATTGCTTAACATTGCTCCTATCATCTGCGCTGTAATTAGAGTGCCTATTGCTATACCATTTAGGTTTATAGTCTCTTTTGCATGCAGTATTATAAATGGGAGTGCTAAAAGATATCCGTATGCAAACAAAAAAGTACTTAGTTGGATTTGCAAATCCTTGTCTTGCTTTAATGTTAGCCAAGAATTTTTTAGGAATTTTTTAAAAGAATTTTCTCTTATTGGAATTTCTTCTTTAACGGGTTCATCAATTGTTGAAAAAATCGTATAACCGAATGCCATGATAAAAGAGCTTAGTATAAAAAGATAACCAAAACTGTATGGGGCTTTAAATTTTTCTAGTATAACTGCAGCTATTGCACCGCTTATCAATCCGCCCAAACCACTAAAAAATTGTCTATATGCCATAGTTTTACCACGAAATTTATGAGTAAAAATTTTGGCTACTATATCTTTAAAGTATATAGCCCCAAATCCTGCACTAAAGGAGAATGAAAATAGGCCAATTCCAATGCAAGCAAGAGTAAAATTTGGATAATTTTTGCCAAAAAAATTAATAGCAATCCCAATAGAGAACCAAGACATAAAACGAAAAACAAAAACCCGTCTAAGGTAAGGCAACATTCTAGGATAGCTTTGTGATTTAAAAGCTGCAAAAAGTTGAACCGCAATAGCTCCACCACGAAGAAGTGTGGCAAATAGACCAACAACCATAGAGCTTCCGCCAAAGTAATTTACCATTAGCGGTAAAATTGTTGATGGCTCTGCTATGGTTATTCCAATAGTAAGAAAAAAACCATGCATTATATTTTTGATGTGATTTGAGAATTTGTCCACAATAAAACCAATCCTACAAGTTATTAGGATATTATATCCTTCAGCTTGTTAAAACTGGTTTAGCTCTTCATACACCTCATTTATACTTTTTACTTTATCGCTTATAAAAAGGTAGATTGCTGCATTTAATGCTGCAAGTTTTTTATACTCTTGACTTGGATTAATCAGTTGTTCCAATGACTCTTCTCTCGTGATTTTATTAAAAGATTTTTCATAATTTATACCATAATATTTTGGGTCAATTACAAACTCTTCTACTTTATCTCCTGAGGAAATCCAAAATCTCCCTTTACTAAACAACTCTGGTGTTCCTTCATTACCTTGAATTAATATAAGTTTTTCATATCTATCACTAAATATATCTATATATTTTTTAACATAAGGCTTATGAAAAACTCCTGTTATGGCGTATTTGCTATTTGCAACTCTTGGTAATTTTTCTATGGTATTAAATCCTGTACGAAGTCCTAATCGATTTCGAATTTGACTTAAATCATGCAGATTTCTAAAAAAAATTTTTCTTTCAAAATAGTGTAGATTTGGTGATAATTTAATATTTTCACAAATCTCTTTAGTTGTAATTCCATTTTTTGCTGGTTGTAAAACATCTCCAGATATAACTAAATTGAGATTTTTATTTTCCAAAAGTCTTCCGACAAGTGGAAATATATAAGGATTTTTTGTTTTTCCATCAAAGGGATAACCAAGCTCAAGTGAATCTTTTATATCGGTATTTTTTATAAAATTATCACAAGCCGCAACTGAGCCTCTAAACTCGTCTATACTCTCTGGCTTCATTCTCCAACCAAGCAAAAATGCTGCTATTTGCTCACTATAAACTGATTGTTCAAGTATTTGAGTCATCATGTCAACACTCTCTTCAAAACTTAAGTCACGATTGCTTTTGGGCCCTGTTCCTACAGCGTGTACATATTTATGAAAGTTCACGACTCAAACCACTTTAACTCTCTTCTTAACTCAATTACCTTGCCAACAACAATTAAGGCTGGTGTTGGTAAATTTTTAGCAAGTTCAACTATATTTTCTAATGTTCCAACTACTGTTTTTTGCTCTTTTGTAGTACCTCTTGATATCACGGCACAAGGAAAATCTTTTGGTTTGCCTATAGCCATAAGCCTTTTTGAAATTTTTGCAAGATTATGAAGTCCCATTAAAAAGACAAGTGTATCATCTCCTTTAAAACTCTCCCAGTCTATTTGAGAAGCTTTTTTATTTGGTGACTCATGCCCTGTTATAACTCTAAAAGATACCGCTACTCCTCTATGGGTAACAGGAATTCCAGCATATGCAGGAACACTTATGGCTGATGTAATTCCAGGAATTATCTCAAACTTCACATTTTTACTTCTTAAGTATCCTCCCTCTTCTCCACCCCTACCAAAAACAAATGGATCACCACCTTTGAGTCGTACTATCGTATCATGCTTAAGCGAATTTTGAAATATAGTTTCGTTTATTTCATCTTGAGGCATTATGTGATGACCATCTTCTTTGCCTACATATACAAACTCACATCCATTTTTTGCCTCTTTTAAAATATCTGGATTTGAAAGACGGTCAAAGATGATAACATCAGCTTTTTTTATGACTTTTAGTGCTTTTATAGTTAAAAGCTCTATATCTCCAGGTCCTGCTCCAGTTAAATATACCATCAATTCCCCTCTCTTTCATCTTCTTTTAAATAGCAAGATGGATCTTGTGCCCATAAGTCGTCATATATAGCATTTGCTCTACTTCTTGAGCCACCATTACAGATATCTAATACTCCACAATTTGCACAATAACCGCCTATTTGTCTTGGGAATTTTCTCAGTTTATCTAGCATTTTATCATCTGTGTTTAGCCAAATTTCACTAAAAGGAGTTTCACTCATATTGCCTATATAATACGGAAAGAATGGATCAGGCTTTACTCGTCCTAGCCAATCAATATTGCCCAATTTTACTCCCGCACTGTTTCCACCCCAATTTTTAAGTCTTCTTCTCATCTCCTCTTTAAATTGAGGGTATTTTTCGCCAAATATCTTCAAAAATAGTATTGCATCCATCTCCATATTGCCTGTAACTACATCAATATTTCTTCCCTCTTTTATATACTCAAATGCTTTTTTTATGACAAATTCAACAAACTCTCTTCTGTCCTCTTTACTTATATCAATCTCTAGATTATCTAAGCCTCTACCAGAATATACTAGATGAGATATGTATATTTTATCTACTCCAATTTTCTCAGCCAACTCAAATATACTATAAAAACTCTCTTTTGTTTCATTTGTTATAGTAAAGCGAATCCCCGCATTTCCTCCGTGTTTTTGTATCAAAGATATAGCATCTAGTGACTTTTGATATGCACCCTCTAATCCACGAAACTCATCATGCACCTCTTTGATACCATCTATGCTTATACCTATATAATTAAATGTTTTTATAATATTATCTACATTCTTTTCATCAATATATAGACCATTTGTAGAGAGATATGTAACAATTCCAGCATCTTGCATAGCATTTGAAATTTGAAATATATCTTTTCGTATAAGAGGTTCACCACCTGAAAAAATTACAAATTTTATACCCGCAATTTTTAACTCTTTGATTGAATCAAGTATAAACTTGGTTGTTAGAAAATCCTCGGAATTTGGGCTTGCATAACTATAACAATGGTGACATGCCAAATTACAACGGTTTGTAAAATTCCAGATGATGATACTTCCATCTAAAGAGCGTTCTTTTTTTCCATCAGTGACAGATTTTATTAGATTTGAGAGTCTAAACATTATTTATCTGTTTTCTTATCATTATATTCAAATAAAAATATGCCTGAGGGCTTAGGTATCGGCCACTCAAAATGTTTCCACCATTTTTTTGGGTCTTTACTCGAAACATCATAGGCTACAACCATATTTTTTGTATTTACGCTAAAATATAAGTACTTTGATTGATTTGACCATCTTAAATGTAATATCCAACCCTTAAAAGCAAATCGTTTAACAATTTTTAGAGTTTTAGTATTTATAATTTGCACAATTGGAAATTTTTTACCACTAAATGTCACAGCAAGCCATTTTTTATCAGGACTTAGTGAAGTAAATACTGGATTTCCTTCTGTTTTTATAGCTTTTATAAAGTTAAATTTATGGTCAAAAACAAATACCTTTTTGTTACCAACTGCAGGAATAAAAAATTTGCCTTTTGAAATACTCCAAAAGCCAAAATGAGGAACTTTTAAAATTCTTTCTTTTTTTCCAAGAGCAAGTGGAATTTTTTTATACTTCATGTTATTAAGATTTAATACACCAATATCTGGAGAGTTAAACAATCCAACAATATAAAGATTTTTATTTATCATGGCATCAAATGGTACTTTTCCTATATTTCTAATTTTTCTATGTAAAACAAAATGAGGAGTTTTTTTACCCATATTTTCATTTTTCATAACCCATAATTGATCTGTATCCATACAAGCAAATATTAGATAATCTTTATATAATTTAATACCCACATTTCTACTGTTTGTTTTGATACTTTGCACTGGATTTAAGTCACGGTCAAGTATCTCTACTGTTTTATTATCATAATTTGCAACTGCTAAAAAATTTTTACCAATTATAAAACCGATAGCACTTTTGCTCGTCCTATACTCTTTTAGTTTTTTTTCACTTAATGGGTCAAATTTTATAACATATCCGTCACGAGTTATAACATATCCATCATGAGCACGAAATTTAACAACAGCGTGGTTAAAATTGTGCATATTTTTAATCTCATTTGTTACGAGATTATGATTAATCACCGCTAATGCAGAGTTTTCTCTCTCGACAACAAATATCTTTTCTCGTGCTTGAATAGTGGTAAAAAATAGCAAGGCAATAATAACTATTTGTAAAGTTTTTTTCATTTCTTATCCTTAAATTTATATATATAATCTGCTAGTGCTTCTAATTCATCTGAATTTAAATCATCAAAAGACGGCATTGAATTTCTAGTATATCCGAGAGTTTTGTAGGTTCCATTGGGGTTGGCAATTTGAGAGATTATTTCACCACGATTTCTTTTGTTAGCTATACTTTTAAAAGAGGGTCCAAAAGCCTGAGCAGTTTGGTGATGACATCCCCAGCAATACTCTTTAAATAACTTTTCACCATCTAACTTATTTGCATATGCAAACTGGTTAAACAGAAGTGAAAAGAACAAAAAAAAGAACAGATTTTTTCCCATTTTTTTTCCTTTGACTTCATAATTATATCATTTTTTCAAGATATAGTTCTTATTCTCTCCCTTTTTTAAGGGAGAGAATAAATAGATTAAGCGCCTGGAATCTCTTCTCTGTGTTCAACAGAATAAGTAAATGTAGGCGTAGTTAAATTGTAAATATATTTTACAAATTTTCCAGTTTTGGCATTATAAATACCAATTCTTCCTGTTGTCCATTCGCTGATAGTTGTCCATTTTCCATGATTTGCAGGCTCTGCATGAAGAAGTCTTGGTTGAACCGGCTTAGTAACCTTTGCTCCGTGTTTAGCAGTATAAGGAACTAACATTTCATTGGATATTTTAGAAGCTACTTCTTGATGTTTTACAGTTTTATATTGGGTTGCATCCCATGTTTGTAAAACCTTACCTGTATGGGCATCAATTAACTTTCCTTTTTTCTTGCCAACTTCTATGATTCTATCTGTTTTTAAAGTTTGTTTATTAATCAAATAAACTTTATTGTAATTAGCTTTTCCACCAAGAACATTATCTGACCAGATATATGGCGTATCTTTACTTGTGCCTACAAACAATCCACCACCAGCGGTAAGAACATTTGCAACAACTTCATTATCCATATCCCATATAACTACATCGCCAACATTTATACTATTTGTTGCATTTAATTGACCATATCTTTTGTTATACCATGAACTTCCTTGACCAGGATGTGGTTTAGTGCCAGGTCCAGTATATATTTTAGCAGCTAATTTCAAAGTTTTCAGATCAATCACACCCATCAAGTCACTTCCTTGAGAAGCTACATAAACAAATCTACCTTCATCTTTTCCTTCATTTTCAAATGCATCATGCAATATTTTCCCTATATTTGCAATATCTGCTACGATTGGGAAGCCTGGCTTCGAATAATCAACGACATATACATGCCCCCCATCTTTTAAAGCAAATGTAAAATATGGTCTATATGGAGTATCTGCTACATAAGCTACTCTGCTTGGACCAATATTGCCATCAGGGTCAATTACACTTGCGGTTGGATAAACTTTTAATGGCTCTAGTGTTTTTGCATCACATAAAACCGCACCGCCTGGATTATAATTTCCTGCCATTACATATTTACCATCTGGTGAAACTGCAAGACCTCGAGATTCTTGACCAACTTGAACTGAAGCAAGAGCTGGTTGTCCAGGAGCGTTTAAATCAAACATTGTTAAGCGACCAGATCTGCTAATTGAGTATGCATATCTTGGCATTCTTTTATTGGTAACTGTTACATGAACCGCAAATCCAGCTTTGTGACGAGAGAGAACTCTACCTGTGGTTGAGTCAAGAAAATCAACTAAAGAAGCATCTCTTTCTGTAGCAAACATAATATCTTTTGCACTTTTTACATCAGCTGCTTTCAAGTATTTTTTATATAACATCTTGCGGTCTGCTAATTTTTTCCAAGTTTTATGTATATCTTCAAGTGATAATTTTAATGTAACTGTATTTTTCCAGTTCATCAACCAATCAATCATACCTGCCGCATCATCTTTTGAAAATGTTGATTTCCAAGCTGGCATAGCGGTGCCTTGACGACCACTCAAAATTGTCTCCACTAACGAATGATGTTCTTTTTTCTTTAAAGCTTTTGGTCTTAAATCCGCACCAACCCCGCCTTGGTGAATTGGACCGTGACAACCTTGACACTCCTTCTCATAAACTTTTGCAAAATTCATGTTTGATGTGCCTGCAAATAACCCTGTTGCAGCAATAAACGCAACAGCTGCACTAGAGACAGCTAATTTCTTTAAACCCATTTATTATTCCTCCTTAAAAGATAGTATCAGAATAAAAAGACTCAACTGTCTTCATATCCTAGATACAAATTATTTAAAAATCTACCCATGATTTTTAAAACCTTTCAAAGAATAACACAATTTATAAAAAAAGTAATTGACTTATATCAATTTTATAATACTTTTATCATATCCTGATTGTCAAAATTATCTATCAAAATTCTTTTAATTCTGTCTTGCCAAATCTCACCAAACTCTTTAATTTGTTCATCATTTGCATTTTGAGTAATAACTAAGCTCATTAATTCTTGCATTTTTGGATTAGGCGGTACAACACTAGGATTATAGTAAACATCTACACTTTTATTGTTGTCAACTCTAGTAAATCTTACATTTGAATTTATATCTGTATTAAAGCTCATTAAAGAGTGTCTCGCAAATCTTCCATTTAAACCTTTAAAACCACTTTTCTCTGTGGCTCCTGTAATATTTGAAATCACATTTGCTATAACTCCAGCTACTCCGTCTTCAAAATCTTCTTTAAATTCTACTTTTATCTCTCCTCTTACGGCTGGAGTATTGGGGTATAAAGCATCGAGAGCTTTAAGAGTCATAAGATATGCTCCTGCAACTGTTGGACAACTATGTCCTGCAGATTTTACTATTTGGGTATATTTAAATTTAATAATACCATCACTTACGGTCCCAAGTGTTAAAGCCAATGGATCAAAAGTTGTAATTCCTGGTACTTGGGCAAAAAAATCTGGAAAATTATTCATTATAGTGCTCCTAATGCTTTTTTTACTTCATCACTTGCCATTGTTATGTTCCACTCTGGCTCCCAAACTATTTCTACTTCGCAACTATTTATGCCATCAATTCTTTCAACAGCCTCTTTTGTCCACTGCTTCATCATTTCATGCAATGGGCATCCTCTAGTTGAAAGTGTCATTCTCACATGTGCATGGTCACCTTCAACTTTTGCACCATATATCAATCCTAAAGCATAAATATCAAATCCAACTTCAGGGTCTATAACTGTTTTTGTTGCATCATAAACCATCTGTTCAGTTACTGCCATTTTTAAATCCTTTATTATAATTTTTTAACTCTTCTATACCGTAAACAAGAGTAAAATATATATTATATATCACCAACAGCGTTCCTATTGCCATGATAATAGTTCCTACTTGAAATAGATATGTAATTTTAAAATATATTGCAATTGCTACTAATAGTAATCCTGTTAGTGTTATCCAAAACTGTATATCTGCTGCTTTTTCTTTTATCATATCATTTAACATAGGCACTTTAATCTTTCCCACAAGTGGCGAATATCTTTGATACCAAACCAAAAATGGAAGTATCTTATAAATATGTCCTACTATGAAAAAAGTAAAAAAACCAAAAAATAGAATAAAACCAAAAAGTATATAAAAAGTTTCATTCTTGGTTATAATTCCAGCTATCAATATAAGAAATGATACAATAAGAGTTACAAAAGAAGTTATCATATTTTTTGCCCAAAAATCATTTTGCTTTCTGATTCTTGTTGAAAATATTAAATACATCTGATAAAGAGCTAAAAATATAGCAACTCCACAAAAAAACATCCCACTAAATTTTAAGATATTATTTTCTAACATTGCTCCAAATAAAAATAGAGTTAACCCCACTATACTCATATAGAATGCCAATTCAATTGCTTTTTGTTTAAATCCGTGGGAGAGTGAAAACATAGGAAGTAAAATCATACCAACTCCCATAATAGTCATAATAACATAGCCAAATATAGTTGTTGCTATATGCATTTGTACTAAATCTAAAATATTTACCCTATATCCAAATATTAAACTTAAAGCTATTATAAAACCAATAGTGGCGCCGATAATCAAAAAGATATTCGAAGCAAGTATAAATTTTGCTACTATATCCCATCTTATTATATTTTTATATGTTAAAAATACATTTGCCGTAAAAATAAGCATGGAGAGATACATAAGTAAGGCACCATATGGTATAATTTGTATGTATTTTTCGTCCCATAATCCAAATGTAAAAATTAAAATTCCACTCACAAATAGATAAAACTGCACATAAGCAAAATCTTTTGAAAATATTGGAATTTCAAGGATTACAGGAATTAACTGATACATGGCACCAAATATCACCATCATCACAAAACCGAGCAAATACAAATGTATCAAAGATGCTATGGAGGTTGATAAAAAATACCCATTAATCTCATTTGCATAAAAAGGTAGCAAGAAAGCTGTAATCATATAAAAAATAGCTCCTGCTATGAAATAATGTGCCACCAAAACAAACGGTGGTGCCATATCTGTAGCTAAATTTTTTGCCATTTTTTATCCGTGACAGCTGTTGTTGCTTAAATCTGCAAGTTCGCTCATTTCCTCTTTATATGAAAAAACCAATTTTACTTTTCCATCATCTGTATCTCTCTCTTGTATATCAAAATTTGCATTTATTTTTGGTAGTAGTCCCGCTGGACTCTTGTGGTTTATCATGATAACTTTAGTATTTTTATCTTTAATAAGCCCAACCGCCAACATGGCATTTACCATAGGCTCTGGTGGTCCACATCTTGAAGTATCAAATTCTATATAAGTAGTTTCATCTATTTTATACTCGTAAAAAGGTACTGTTGCACCCTCAACTTCTATCTTTTTTGCATTATCTGGTTTTGTAATATTTAAATCAGACATATTTACTCCTAATCATTTTTTAGAATTATACATCACTTTTTTAAATATATTATTGACGCACATCAATCAAATATCAAAATACTCTTTTAATCTTTTTTCATCAAGGATTTCAAACTCACCATTTTCTTCCTTGATTAATTTTTCATCTTTAAATTTTCTTATAATTCTTGAGTAGGTTTCAGGGGTCATGTTCAGTGTTGAAGCTCTTATTTTGTGGCTCATATGACAGGTATTTGGAAAAAGTTCATAAATATGCTTTGCCACTTTTGATGTAGAATTTAGTGTTAAATTTAAAGAAATTGTCTTCTCTAACATCAAAATTGTTTTGGTTAAAGACTTTACAAACATGAGTAAAAATTTAGAATCTTTTAAAAAATAGCTTTCAAATTTATTATAATCAACCAATAATATTTTTGACTCACTTAGAGTTGAGCAATTAGAAGGATAGGGCATATGTTCTAAATTTGCAAGCTCCGCAACAAGCGAGGTAGTATTTAGCATTTTTAGCATCACTTCATTATTGTTTTGATTATATTTGTATATCTTCAAACTACCTTGAAGCATTATATGCAAATAGCGAGAATTGTCACCCTTAAAGAAAACGATACTATTTTTTTCAAATGTTTTTAGTATTGATATCTTTTGAAGATAAGCAATATCGTCATCATTAAAATTTTCAAATATGGGAATCTGTTTTAGCAAATCTTTCAAGAGTAACCTTTAATAAAAATTATGTATCTCTTCCATCAAGTTATCAATTGTTATATCCTCACCACCACTAGCCAAGAAGTCGTTTAGATATTTTTCACTCTCTTGCATACTTTTTTCTTTTTCAATCGCAACTAGTTTTTTATAAAGAGGTAACAATATATCAGCTATATGCTTAGAAACTGCTTTTCTATAAGCTCTATATCCTTTAATCTCTTTAGTATTAATATCTCTTATTATTTCAAAATGAGTAAAAACCCAATAATACCTTCCATCTTTTGCAAGATTTTTGATAACAGCGGTTAAATTATGTCCATTTTGAATCCTATTCCACAACAGTTTAAATATAATGCACGGCATATCAGGGTGTCTAATTATGCTATGAGGTTGTCCTATAAGCTCTTCTTTATTATAACCTGAAATTTCAGCAAAATAATCATTACACTCTACTATCACTCCTTGTTTGTCTGTTCGAGACTCTATATATTTCGTATTATCAAGTATAATCTCTTTATCTATGGGTTTAGATCTTTTCACTTTTTCTCCTTCTCTTGCAGTAATATCTTTTTTCTAATTTTTGGATTTGTCATATTTTCACCTCTTAACATTCTTAGTCTCATTTCATTAAAATTTATAAATCCTTTTTGCTCTTTTTCGTGTGCTCCAAACCCATAATGCATAGGTGTTTGGAAATCACTTATACTATAATATGCTTTTTTTGCATCAATCCATTTTTTACTATCCATAGAATACGCCCAAATTACAACATTCTTTGGCTCTATTTTTTTAGAATTTAACCATAATATTGCACACCCTGGATCATCAAAAAAGTGTGTTTGAAAATCACTTGTGATAATTTGCATAGCAAAAGTATTTCCCGAGAGATACATATGGCATTGTGGGTCTTTTAATTTATTTGCAATAATTTTAAGAGGAATTTTTTGCTTATTTTTTACATCATTTAAATTATTATTCTCACTTACTTTGAAATAAATTAAACCTATTAAAACTATAATAGGCAAAGCTATCAATACAATTTTTTTCATAACCAAACTCCATTTTTAAGATGATAAACTATGGGATAAATACTAATTATCAAAGCATATATCGTAATAAATATCAAAGAAATTTTATAATAAAATTTTTGAGATTTTTTCTTTATTAAGCTCATGATTGCTCCACTAATACCAAAAAATGTTCCGATATACAGAGTTATATACAAAATATATCCTATATAATAATAATCTTTTTGCAACATACAAAACGGACAATGATGAGTAGGTAGTTGATATATATATGTTCCAAAAAACATAATTAGCGAAACTATAGATATAATTACATATAAGATATTGAAAAGTAAAATCAAGTATGCGTTTCTAAGGAAATATATGCCAATGCCAAAGAGAAAAACAGCATAAAAAGCATACACAAAATAGAGCTTTTTTATCGTATATATAAAAGATGTAACAGATGTTGAAGCCGTTGAAAATATTGTTCCACAACAACTAACTAATTTACTGACATCCAAAGATTCAAAAAAAGAGACATCATAGTATACCTCTATCAATAAAAATAAAAATCCTATAATATAAAGCATAAATTTATATCTAACATATGGCAATTTTTCATCTTTTATATCATATTGATTTAGTACCAACCAAAAACCAAATATATATAAATTTAAAATCTTATATATAAACATAGCCAAGCCAAAGCTAGCCGAACTCACAACTCCAGCAGCACACATAGCACCTGTGATAATGTCTGAGAGCTTATCTGCAGTAAAGATAAAAAACAAAAATAGTGGTAATTTAACTATAAAGATATACTTTATAATTGTTGATACTAAAAAACTCTGTTTTTCTAGTTTATATTGAGCTTGAGTGGTAGAGTTTAAATCCCAATTTTTAACTATTTTTATACTTATTATGAAGGCAATTAAACCAAAAAAGACGGATATAAAATCAAGTATTAAGATTGTTATAATTTCGGGAGTAAGTAGCATAACTAGATAATTTCACCATTATGAATCTCAACTTGAGTATCTATCAAATCCAAATCAAAAAATAGAGGGTCATGAGAAGCTATAATGATTGTGTTTTCACCATTTTTAAGTTTTTTTAATATCGCAATAAACTCAAGTGAAAGTTTTTTATCTAAGTTTGCTGTTGGCTCATCTGCTATTATGATACTTGGATGATTTATTAAAGCTCTTGCAATTGCTACTCTTTGTTGTTCACCACCTGAGAGATTTTTTACCATCACATTCATCTTTGATACTAATGAAAATTTTTCAAACAATTCATTTAATCTATTTTCAAGCCATTTACTATCTGGATTTGATGGAATTAATGGCACTATTACATTCTCTTTTGCACTAAGAGTTGATATAAGATTATATTTTTGAAAGATAAAACCTATATTTTCTCGCCTAAATAAAGATGTAAAGTTATCAGCTAGTTTTGAAACTCGTTTTCCATCAACTATCACTTCTCCACTTGTGGGCTTACAAAGTGCTGCAATTAGCGATAAAACTGTACTTTTTCCACTTCCACTAGGACCTTTTAAAAGAACAATTTCACCCTTTTTTATATGTAAATTTACAGAACTAAGTGCCACTACTTTATCATTTGCCCCAATTTTAAACTCTTTTGATATTTTACTCAAATGTATCATCTCATTACCTCATCAGCATCTAGCGAAGCAACTCTCCAAGATGGTATAATGGTAGCTGCTATATAGATAGGAATACTCAGAAAAAATATGATACTAAAAGTTTGAAAATCAAAGCTAAAAGGAAGTTGAAATTGTGGTTTTAGGCTAGAATATCCTATAAAAATATCCCTAAGGATTGGCGCATTCAAGAAATAGACATAAAACATAGATAGACTAATAGCCGTGATGAAAGAGACAAAAGATATTATAAAAGCCTCATAAAATTTCATTTTCAAGATATCGTCTATAGTCCACCCTACAGCTTTTAATACACCTATCTCTTTTTTCTCTTCAGAACTCAATCCACTTGCTTTATCATAAATAATTATAAAAAATGTAAAAATACTTATAGTAAACAGAGCTAAAAATAATCCGCCTTTATAGTTAAATATATTTTGATAACTGATACGCAAATCATTTTTTGTAATCACTCTTGTATCAGGGTAAATTTCTCTAATTTTTTTTGCTATATTTGGAATTTCAACAGGATTTGCAACTTTGAGCACCATATCAGTCGCTTCATCATCACTCATACCAAAAATCTTGACTGCCTTATCTTTTGGCATTAGTATCACATCATTTGATTCTAATTGTGTGTCACCACTAAAAACTCCGCCAATATTTATCTTTTCAAAACTTCCATCTGGTTTTATAAAATTAAAGTATCCATCATAATAGTTGTGCTTTAATACTCTAGCAACGCCACTTCCAACCAACATACTAGAGTTTTTATTTAGTTTGCTAAAGTCATATTTACCGCTTAAATCTGTATATAATTTTTTGTATTGGTCATCAAAACCATCAATTCCAACCACAGAAAAATTGACCCCCGCTTTTGCAAAATAGTAATACCCCCAAACTCTAGAAATTACTTTACTTACACCATCAATATTAAGCAATCTATTTTCTCTAGAAATTGGCATATTTATCTCTCTTCCTGCTTGGAGTCTTTGAACTGTGATATCTGGTAAAACATCTAAGGTTGCGTCCAATTCACTTTTGATAGAGTTTGATATAAACAAAACAGAGCTTAATAAAAAGATAAGTAAAGTAAAAACTATAAATATAAATATATTTTTAGACCCTCTTCTAAATATAGAATCTACAGAAAACTCCAATAAAAAAAAGTTGATTTTATTTTTTTTCAATCTCTATCCTTGATGGAATCTCTCTTTGAATTTGTGAATAATTATACACAAATGTAGAAGGAAAAAATTCTGTTAATGTAGGCGAATTACTAAACATAGAAAAAAGATCGCTCAAGCTTCTATGTCTGACAAAATGTGCTTCAGATGAGATGGCCAAGTCAGGAAGAGACTCTATTTTCACAAAAACTCTTTTCTTCTGTATCTCTTGATTTTTTGATGTAAGATAAATCACCTGAAAAATTATAAAAAAACTCACACAAGATATAAAAACTGTCATAAAAAGAGTTTTTATTTTCATAAATTTTCTACATATCTAAGTATCGAACAAGACCAACTGTTAGTTTGGAAAACTTTATAACTTTTGTTCCGCCATATTTTATCTTAAAAAGTTCCGCCATATCTCTGTTTTTTAGAGGTATCAAATCATCCCCGTGTGGTCCAGGCAGATTACTTCCAAAAACATAAACCGCTTTTTTGGCATTTACTATATCGCCAGTTAAATAATCTTGCACATACATATCACTAATATTTGTTTTTATCAATTTGTGGTCTATAAAATATTTTTGATGAAAATATACCTGTAGCATTGATTTTACTGATATAAATTGCACAACTCTTCCATCTTTCAGCTTTGCTTCACTTATAAACTTTTGAAACTTTTTAAGTGGTAATTGATAAACCATATCTTTTGTATCTTGATGAATCAACTTAATTCCACCAGCAAATACCACAACTGTTAGTAGAGTAATTATCACTAATATCTTCTTCATATCTTTTCTCCTATAATAAATCTTTTTTCTTAAATGCAAAATACCCTAAAAATGAGAATATTAGTCCTAAAACTATAGGATAAAATATCGAATAAACCATTAAAAGATTTGCACCTAGTGTGTCTAGCAAATAGTATGCCACTGGTCCAATAACCGTGAGTTCAGGGTCAAACAAAGAGATAGCTCCAATCCTAAAAACCTCTACAGGGTTTAAAAGTGCCAAAGCTATTATCGCTCCGTCACTCATTCTGCCTTGTAGCATCAAACCAATTAAAGCTATATCTATAAAACCAATAAGCAATATCCATATAAAAAATGAGCTCCCAAGTGCTATGTCAGTTGACTTTACAATTGTTGATATAAAAAAAGCAACTCCTAAAAAGACGAAACACATGGAAAACAGTAAAGCAGAGTATAAAAATATCATGTTCCAAGGTAGATTTCCACCTTTTACTATTCCAAATACAATTCCTAGCACCAAAGACAAGATAACTGGCAAAAAAACAGTTAAAAATCTTCCAAACATTTTACCCCAATAGTAATCTTTTAAGGAGATAGGAAAAGAGAGCATATACTCTAGTACATTACTCTCTCTATCGCCTGAAATTGATTTTACTGTTGTTATCATGATGAAAATAGGCAATATTATGATGGTGACTTGTATAAAAACAAGCAACATTCTACTTAATCCAGTGAAACCCATTACGACTGAGTCTGATATACCAGTTATAAAAAATAGTGCCATAAGTCCACCAAAAACAAAAGCATAGAGATAAAACCACTTTGATCTTAAGGATTCTTTTACATCTAAATATGCAACTAAAAATAAGTTTTTCATTTTATTGTCCCCTTTGTTAGGAGCAAAGCTCCTGACAAATTCCTCGCGACTAAAGCACGAAACGCAGTTTCTGTATGTCTCATTTTATTGTCCCCTTTTTACGGAAATAAATTCCGCAAAAATTCCTCGCGACTAAAGCTGCGCCTTTGGCGAGAATATATTTCATTTAGTTTCCTTTTTTGCCATCTCTTTTAACTTTTTCATGTTCAGTTTTTCTACCTCATATATAGTTTTTTTTGCATAATTTAATGAAATTATTTTTCCACCTTTGGGTATATCTTTTTTTGTATATGCTGCTATTCCATAAGCCATTGGTGTTATACTATCATTTGTATAATATGCTTTTCTTGCATCTATCCATTTACCTGTTTTTGCATCTGTTATCCATAAAATTGCCTTATCTTTCCAAGGAATTTTCTCCTCATCCATCCATAAAATTGCACACCCTATGTCATCAAACTTATATGTTTTGCCATTTTTTGGGTTTACAATTTCAAAAGCGTATTTTCGTTCACTAATTGCCATTTTACATCTTTGACATACATCTCTATCCCAATGAATTTTTTCAACCCCACCTATTTTCTTTTTTTCACATCCCGTAAAGAACAGACTAAATGATAGCAGAACAAACAGATATAATTTAAACTTTTTCATCTTCAACTATCTTTCCTAAATCCATATAAATTTGCCTGTTTACTAAACCTTTGATTTCATCTAACCTGTGGGTAATAAAAAGAGTTGAACAATCTTTATCTAACTCTTGCAACAATCTATAAAAATGTTCCCTAGATTTTGGATCAAGATTTGCTGTTGGTTCATCGAAAACCAATAAAGAACTCTTTTTTGACAATGCTATTGCTATCAATAACTTTTGTTTCATGCCTCCTGAAAGTTTAAAAAATTGCTTATTCAAATTTCCTTTTAAATCTAAATCCATGCGTGAAGATTCATCAAAAATCATCTCCTTAGAGATATTTGAACTCTTTACTATAAAAGATATCATTTCATTTAAGCTAATTTTGATAGGAGGAGGTAGTTGTGGTATAAAACTGATATGTTTCAATACTTCAACTCTCTGTTTTATTGGGTCAAATTTGTTTAATCTAATTACCCCTTTATCTATATGGTAAAAACCCAAAATTGCTCGAATCAGTGTAGTCTTTCCAGCTCCATTTGGACCCATCATAGCAATTCTATCGCCTTGATTTATATCAAAACTAACATTATCTAAAACATTTACCCCTAGAAATTTTTTATAAACATTTTTAGCAGTTACCAACATATAAAGCCTTTATACCAAATCTTTTAATCTAAAATCTACATTATAAGCATCAACATGACACACATCTACACATCTTCCACAAATTATACAATCACCATTTTTTATATACTCTTTAGTTCTACCTTTTACTGCCCTATCCTTATCATACTTTGGTTTTATAAATTCCAATACATGCTCTTCGGGACAAACAGCTATACAGGCTGAACAATGATCACATTTATTCATATCCCATTTCAATCTTGTTAAACCAATCCAACCTATAAAATTATATGTTGTGCCAACAGGACAAATATATTTGCACCATCCTCTTCTTGAGTAAAAAATCTCAAACAATAAAATAACTATAACCCATACTAATGCTAAACTCCAGCCATATGTGATAAATCTGCTTATTATACCTATTGGGTTTACCACTTCAAACACTAAAAAACCGTCTAGAGAAGCTGCTAACAAAAATAAAATCCAAAAATAAAATCGAATATTTGGATTGAATTTTCTATTTTTTATAATTTTTTTATTTACAAGTTTTAAGTGAATTCGCTCACCTATCTCACTTAGCAAACCATATGGACAAACCCAAGAACAATATGCCTTGCCACCAACAAAAAAGTAAAATACAATAAGAGTTAAACTTCCTATTATAACATTGATATGCATAGCATGATCACTAGCATATACTTCAAGAGCTGTGAAAGGATCGATTAGATGAAATCCTAAAAGTCTTGAACCATTTAATGTTCCCTCTAATACTTGAATATCAATACTAAAAGATAGAAAAAATAACAAATTTATGATAATAATACTAAGCCATCTCAAACCTCTCCAAGAGAGTCTTGTGTGTCCGTGTTTATTTTTTGTCAAAAAAGTTGAAAAAAAAGTTGCATTAACCAATTCTCTAACACTTCCACTATATTTGTTCATTTAACTCTCCCCTTTAGAAGGAGCAAAGCTCCTTCTAAATTCCTCGCGACTGAAGCACGAGCTGTCGCTCTGTAGTTTCACTTTAGTTGTTTGTTGCATCAAGCTTTGCTTGAAATGTTCCTATTTCTGTGGCCAAATCAACAAGCTGTTGATTACTTAAATTTCCAAGCAATCCATACATCACATAGTTCTTTCTAGTTCCCGCCTTAAACTCTTCTAAATTTTTAAGTATATAATCCTTTGATCTGCCTAGTAATTTTGGTCCTATAATTCCCTCTCCTATTGCTCCATGACAAGAAGAGCAATTTTTCTTATATAACACACTAACTTTAAATGCAGCAACATTGCCAACTTCGTTCTTTAAAGCTTTTAGTTTATCTGTCAATTGTTTATCTTTTCTATCCATATCAGCCTTGGCTTTTTCTGATTTTTTATTTTGGGCAATTTCCTCTTTTATTTTTATTTTATCTACTAAATGAACAACTTCCATCTTGCTTTTATTGATAATTTCCGTGATACGCTGTAACTTACTTACCTCCTTATCTAGCTGGTATAAATGTATACTAGCCCAAACTGTCAATACCAATGCAATTGCTGCTATAACATGTTTTATCATCTGTTTTTCCTCATTTTTTCTATTTGTTTATTAAATGTTTCTATTTCACCAGCTATCTTTTGTAGTTTTTTATCGCTAATTTGTTCAACCAACTCTTTCATTAAAACATTTTTTTTCTTACCCGTTTTAAAATCTATAATTCTTTGATAAATAAATTTTTTGTCTTTTCCAAGCAAAGAAGGTCCTATTACGCCGTTTGCATAGTTATTATGACAAGGTGAACATTTGATTATATAATCCCTACTAGGTCTTTTAATTAACATATTAATTTTGACTTTTTCATAAGGATTTTTTATGCCTAGATATGCATCAATGGTTGTTCTTTGTTTAGAACTCTCTTTATTATATTTATCAATCTCTTTTGCTTCTTTTGACTTCCCCTCTTTATTGTAAGAGTAATAAAATTGTCCACTATTTTCTTTTGATATCTCTTTTGTTTTATCTTTTTTAACTACATTTTTAGTAATTTTTATTTTAGATATGATCTTATTTGTAACATTTTTAGAAGAATTTTCATCTTTTTTTTCTTTACTGCCACAACCACTAAATACCAATAACACAGTAACCATACTTACAAATATAACTTTTTTATCCATTGTTTTTACCTTTTTTATATACGCTAACATAATCTTCTCTTGGAATAATTTTCAAGATGCTAGCTGGACAAAGCTCCACACAAGCTCCACAGCCAACACAAGCTTCTCTAATTTCAGGAATCAATCCATCATCTTTTTTTATCATACCAATTGCATCTATTGGAGTTGGATAAGGACACATATCAGCACAAATTGTACAAGGCTTATCTCTGAATTTATCCAATTTTTTTAAGATAATTTTTTGTAATTTATCTTTCTCTTTTTCTAATCCTGTCATCTGTATTTTTTTATTTTTTCTCTCATTAGGAGAAAGTATCTTCGTATGGCTATAAATCTTATCAACTGCACTATTTGGAACATTTTTATTTTCTAATGCTAAACAAGAAGGCATGTCTGTAAGTAGAGCTATTCCCATCTTAACATATTTTATATTATCGTGTTCATGATTTAATGCCCCACTAGGACAAGCTAGCATGCAAGGAAATGCACTACAGAGGTAGCACCCTCTTTTTGTCGGATTTATAAATACCATTCCAACACTTGCACCTCCTTCGATATCTTCAAGCTCAATCGAATCGTATGGACAAACTTGCAAACATTGCCCACATTTTATACAGAGTTTTAGAAATTGATCTTCGCTTACAGCTCCTGGAGGTCGCAATATCAAATCTTTTGCTTTCAAATCTTGTGCAAAGTATATACCAGCTCCACTTGCCAAGCCCAACACTCCCAAACCTGTCATCTGCTTTACAAATTTTCTTCTTTTTTTGTTTTCAAGGCTCAAAGTGGCTCCCATATTTTCATTTTTGGTTTTGGATCATTTGCTAATATAACAGGCTCAGAAAGAGGAGCTAGTTTAGCTAGGAAATTTATTATAGTGATAATTGGCGAACCATAAAAAAACTTTATATCTGGATTTGATAGCCACATCTTATCAGCATAAAATCTTTCAATATGAGGCGTATCACCTATGCCATCTCTATTTTTATCAAAACCTTGATAATTATCCCAATAGTTGCCAATCCAACTGTTTTTTGTAACTCTCTTATTGTAAGAGTCATTTATCACATTTTCAATATTACCCTTTATGATATTATTTTTAAATATATTTGCTGTGCTTAAAGAATGAAAATATACAGCCACGCTATTGTACAAGAGTTTATTATTTTGTATATAATTGTGGGTACCAGGTTGAAATGGTGATCTGTCCAGATAAAGACCACGGGCACAGTAAATCATGGTATTATTTTTAATTATATAATTTGAAGAATCCTTTAAACCAATTCCTAAGCCTGTGGTTCCTAGTGAATTTTCTATAACATTTCCAATTGCCACAGTATCTCGTGAATACATAAAAAATATACCAACGCTATTGTGCTTATATACATTATCTTTAACTATATTTTTACCAGTATACATAAAATGCAAAGAGTATCTTGAGTAGTCAGCATAATTTTTTTCTATTAAATTTCCATGGCTATACCAAATTATAAAATCTCTTGATTTTGTTATATAATTGCCTTTTAGCACATTATCATTACTATACCAAACTCTTATAGCGTCCCCTCTAAGTCCTAAACTAAATGGTTTTGAAGTGATATAATTATTTGCTATTTCACTATTATCAACTTGTTGTAAATCTATACCAAAAAGAATGTCTGTAAATTTACAATTTAGTATTTTTATATGTTGTGCTTTGACAACTGAAACTCCAGCATCTACTCTTTCATGCTCTGCTCCACTGTGTCTTATGGAAAGATTTTTTAGAGTTACATAGGAGCTTGTAATTTTAATAACTGTACCATTTCCATCTCCTTCGATTATAGCTTTTTGATTTTTACCATCTATAATTAAAGGTTTGTTTATGATTATGTTTCCTTTATAAACACCAGCTGGAAGCTCTATCAATGAGCCAGCTTGGGCTTTATTTATAACTTTTTGCAATACATTTACTGCAAAAAGGGGTAAACTTGTTGCAAGAAGTAGATATAACCATTTCATATCTTTTTTTAATCATCCTCTTGAATTTTTAGTGCTTTATTTTTAGATATAAGTGCTAAAAGACAAAGCACACTAATAGCTACTAACAACCAAAATCCAATAGCTGGATATGAGTGCGTAGTAAATTGGGCAACTTTTCCATCACCAAAAACCGTCGGTGTAAATGGTTTTATCTTAAATGCACCCCACTGATGCATATGATGTCCAAACCAATAGAGCCAATACGAATAAAAACCTATAAATATAATTGGCAAAGAGATGGGAATCAACATAAGAAGATTTAGTATCTTTGAATTATAAACCATAAACAAAACCAATAAAAAAGCAGTAAAGACTAATGCATATGGGGCTGCCATTCGCAGATAAGGTGCACCCCTGTCCATTGGATCCATGCCTATAAAGTGGTTAATTGTTTCCATCTCAAAAACATCTCCACTAAAACCATCAAAATGGTAATAAACTGGAATTCCATTTGGGAATGTTTTTTTTGGATAATTTGGAGCCTCTAATGCCACATACCAAATAGGAGCAGTCACTACACCGATTTCCATATCTTGGCTTATTAACTCTTTTAAATTGTCTACTATATTTTTAGGAGTTGTCGGACTTGCATACTGACCTTTTTTATAATAATCCCATACATTTTGAGTTAAAGTTGAGATTTTATCAGCTTTGTCTTCTTTTTTTAACTGCACTACATTATGTGTTAAAACTGCAGGAATTACAAAGAAATAGAGCAAGATACCAAGAGCCAGTACAGTAAAAATTTTAGATTTAATCAAAGAACTATTCATCTTTTTTGCCTTTATATTTTTCTCATTTTAATTTCATACATTATACAAAAGTATTGTTGAATATGTATAAAATTAAAATGAGAAATTCATTAAATGTATCAGAGCCTAAATAGACTCTGATACTGTGTTTAAGAAGAGATTAAAACAAATTAGCGTTTTTATCTATCCATTTTAGATACTCTATAATATTATCTACTTCATCTGGCTTCATGCCTTGATTTGGCATTCTAAGATTAAAATAATGAGTCATAGATTCAATGTAGGGATTTTTATACATTTTTTCTGGATGTAGTACCCAGCTTTTAACCCATTTTTCACCATTTTCATGACGACCTAAAACACCAACTAAATCAGGGCCGGAACTTACCTTACCGATAACATGACAGCCATTACATCCACCTTCAAGGTATGCTGCGTGTCCTTTTTGAGCCGCAGGGCTCATAGGAGTTGAGATTTTTTTGACGAGAAGATCTCTTGCACGAATTCCAACATCAGCTGTTTTTACAAGATACTGTAAAACCATATTTTGGAACAAAATCGCTTTATTATAATCTCCTGCTTTTATAGCTGTATTTGAAAGTTTTTGTTGACCAGCAATTTTACCATATTGGTCAAGTGCGTCAACAACAAAATTTTTAATTACAGGATATCTTTCATAATGGTTTTCTTTTAAAAATTTAACTACACTACCAATTACTTTATCAATTCCAACATTTACTTTAACAGTTTTTTTGTATTCAGCTTTTAGTTGAGCTTCACTCATCTTAGCTAGTTTTAATCTAGCTACTTTTGCATATTTTTTATTTGGGTCTTTTACCATCAAGTATCCCATCATCTCTAAGTGAAGAGCTGAACAAAATTCTGTACAGTAGTAAGGAAATACCCCTTCTCTATCAGCTTTAAAAGTCAATGCAACAGTTTTACCAGGCTCTAGTGAAGCATGAACATTATAATCATCAACAGTAAAACCGTGAGTCTCATCTTCAGCTCGCTCAAGATTTGTTAGATAAAAAGTAACCGTATCTCCCAAATTAACTGTAACATGTTCTGGATTTATATGGCTTCTAACCATAGTTCCATAAACATAAACATGTTTACCTTTTCTAACGATTTTTTCTTGTCCAGCTAGAGTTTTTCCTCTATGGATTTTTCCTGTAAACGGATTTGTACCCATCTTATATCTAACCCAAGGCTTAAGCTTGCTAGCTCTAATTGCAACTGCTTGGTGTGGTTCACCTAAAGGAATTGGCATATCATATAGAAGTTGCATCTTCTTACCACGAATATCAATCAATTGGTGATTTTGAGGATGCAATGGTCCGATTTCGTTAAATCTATCAATAGCTAGTTTGTTAAGAGCTATAATATAATCACCTTGAGGATCTTCGGTTTTACCTTCCATTCCAGCTAAGTGACCAATATTATAGTTAACATTTTGTCTATCACTGACCTTACAAGTAAGATAATTCCACTTTACAACTTGAGAGTCGACATATAAAGATGTATATATCTCACCATTTTTCCAACCTTTGCCATACTGATTGTGCAATGGTCCAAGACCCAACTCTGCTTGACAATGTATAGATTTTTTCATATCAAGAATTGGAATACCAAAAGGATCTTTTCCTACAAACTCTTTTTTATCAATCAAATTTTTGATTTTTTTCCAACTAAATACTGTGTCATGAGTATCTAATTTACCACAAACCACGATATATTTTCCATCGGGAGACACATCAACACCGTGAGGTGATTTAGGTTCAGGAACTAAAAATAGTGCATTGTTTTTAACAGCTACATCTATTGGTATAACTCTTGTTCCATTTATAATTTTAACATTTTTTGGATTTTTTGCAAGTTTCGCTAACTTTTTCCAATTATATACTTGCATAAAGTCTGTATCATTTCTAGCAGTACCTGCTTCAAATGGAGGAAGACCTTTTTCTATACCGCCTGTGTACATTTCAGAGTTAAAACTATTTGTAAAACCCCAACCCGCACTTGCTTCTTTACCAGAATCTGTTATATCTTGCATATAAGGAGGAAGCTCAATTGTAAATGACTTTTTAGGCTCAATTCTTCCAATTTTTGGATCAAATTTCCAAACTGTAACACCACCACGATAAGTTTCAGCATAATCACTCATTGGGTGATAATTATTGTCCAACGGAGCTGCATATTGACAAGCCGATAAAATATACTGGCTATTTGGAGTAAAGAAAGCTCCTCCGTGCTCACTTTTGAAAACAGGATTAACAACTATCTGTTTTGTGACAAAATCTTTTAAATCAATTACTGCTAAACGAGGATTTGCTTTGTCATTTATAACAAGCCATTTCCCATCATACCTACCATTTGTCTCCGAAAGTGCAGGGTGATGAGTATCGCCCCAAGTTATTTTTTTACCTCTAATATTGCCTTCTGCAAGTATTTTCTTGGTATCATCATCATAACCCCAGCCCTGCCAAGGCTCTGGTGTAAAAACAGCTATATATTTTAATATTCTCATAGACGGAACACCATATACTATTATTTGCCCAGATTGCCCACCTGAGCTAAAAACTATATATTTATCTCTTCCACCACTAGGTGTATAAGTTTTAGCAGCTGCCAATAAATCTTGCTGAGATAAACCTCTATCTTTCATCACCTTATCTAGCTCTGTCGCACCATTAGCAAATGTAACTAAAAATGCAGTAATAGCCAGTAGAGCTGAAACCTTACCAAACATCGCCCTCATCGCATATCCTCCTTGAATTTGTAACGAAATTCTATCGTTATTATTTGCCAATTACCTTGACTATTGTCAAGGTTTGGCACCTTATTTAACACTATTTTAATAGTTTATGATGAATTTTACTATAAGTACGGTTTCTTTTGGGTCGCTATTTCTTTAAGTAATCAAAGAAACCAAAAAGAAACTATTATTTATAATAAGTTGAAATTATGTTAGTATTATGAAATTGTATAACCTAATTTTCCAACTGTTTTAATTATATCAATTCCAAGTTTTTTTCTTAATTTAAAGACTAAATTTTTAAGCGCTGAGGGTGGTGCCTCTTCATATATGTAGATTTTATCTTCTATCTCCTGTTTTGTAACAAGATTTCCTTTGTGAGCTAGTAGTATCTCAAAAAATTCTACCTCTTTTTGAGTTAATGTGATTGATTTTTCATTATATCTAAAAATTTTATTGTCAAAATCATAAAAACTTCTATCTTGCAAGTTTATAATATTCCCTGATTTTTTAAACAAATGTTTAGCACACTCTTTTAATAGTCTGCTTAACTCTTTTTCTTTTATCGGCTTTAGCGCATACTCCACCAAAGAGAGTTTGATTGATTCTAATAAAAAATCCTGATCTGTATATGCACTTGTAACTATTATCGGAATTTCAGGATTTTTTTCTCTTATCTTTTTAATAAATTCTAAGCCATTTAGCTTCGGCATTTTAATATCAGTTATGATGATATCAGGATTTTGTTGATTGTATAGTTTAAAAGCTTCTTCACCATCACTTGCAGTGTACACATCCTTTACATACAATAGTAATACTTTCTTGAAGCTATCTCTGACATTTTCTTCATCTTCAGCCAATAAGATTGTGCTTTTACTTAAAAGTATTTCATATTTTTTATCCATAAAATATCACCTTATAAAATTGACTTTTTGTATAGCCCCTTGTAGTATTGTAAATTATAACATAAAAACTATATAATACATTAAAGGATTATCAGCATGTTTAAACCTATAAGCTTTACAAAACGATATGTTTTTGCATTATCTCTCATTGCTCTACTCTCCACATTGGCCTATTTTAATCTTGACCATTTAATTACTTCTCAAGCAGATAACGGAAAGATGATAAATTTAAGCAGTAGACAAAAAATATTTGCTCAAAAAATCGCTTTTTACTCTATCTATTACAAGGTAGAACAATTAGGATGCATAATAAAACTTATGGAAGATTCTCATAAACAGCTCATATCAGCCAACATGCAAAAAGAGCTTAAAAATATATATTTTGCAAAACCAACCATGCTAGATAAAAAAGTTAAAACTTATCTTTTTCATGCAAAAAGATTCAATAATTCTCGTGATGGCAGGAGTTTAACATATCTATTACAACACTCAAACATGATGCTGAAAGATTTGGATAAAGCCATAAATTTATATCTATCTGAAGCTAAAGAAAATACAAAAAAACTAAAGGAAGTTGAACTTTTTATATTTATATTCACTCTTATCACGCTGTTTTTTGAAGCTATTTTGATATTTATGCCTGCAAATAAAAGAATAAAACAAAATACCAAAGATTTAACTGCACAAAAAGATTATTCAAATGCTGTTATTGAATCTAGTACAAATGCTATCATAACTTTAGACAGAAACCTTCAAATCAGAACTTACAATAAAATGGCAGAGAGAATTTTTGGATATACAAAAGAGGAGATGCTCAACCAATCTGCCTTTGGAAAAATAGTCCCTGAACAGTATAAAATATTGCATGAAGATGGGGTTAGTGAATTTTTAAAGAAATTAAATTTAGATGAAGTTGGCGAAGTTGCAGAACTTGAAGCTGTGCATAAGCAAGGTAAAATATTTCCTATTAGAATCTCTTTTGGCACAAGTGGGGAAAATGAAACAATAGCTATAGTGGCAAACATACAAGATATTACGAAAGAAAAACTAAAAGACCAACTTCTCCAGCAACAAGCCAAATTTGCAGCTCTAGGAGAAATGATAGCAATTATTGCTCATCAATGGCGTCAACCTTTAGCAGAATTAAATTTTAACTGCATATACATAAGAAAAAAACTAAAAGACAGTAAGCTAGCAAAAGATATTAGTAAAAATGAAGATATTATACAATTTATGTCTGATACTATTACAAACTTTCAAAATTTTTATAAAATTACGAAAAATAGCACATTTAACCCTATTCTTTCAATTGACCAAGCAATAAAAATTGTGGAATCATTACTAAAATCAAACAAAATAAAACTAATAAAAGAGATAGATTCAAAAATCTCAATCTATGGAAATTCAAACTCTTTAGCACATGTAACGCTTTCAATATTGCAAAACATAATTGATATCGTCAAAAATAGACAAATCAAAAATCCATTTATCAAAATATCTCTAAAAGATACAAAAACAGATATAGTTCTTAAGATAGAAGATAATGCCGGAGGCATTCAAATAGAGCCAATTAATGATGTATTTAAACCATTTCAAACAAAGAAAAAAACACCTTCAACGGGAATTGGACTCTATATGTCAAAATTGGTCATACAAAATAAATTTAAAGGCAGCATTATAGCTGAAAATAAGGATGATGGAGCCTTTTTTACTATAAAATTACCCCGTTAAAACTATTTTGTATCTAGGTTATATGGCATTTTTTCTTTTATATCACTAAATTTTAATATTTTTATACCTTTATGGTCAATCTTAAAATTTTTTGCATCATCAAAACTTTCAAAAGGCACAAACTCATTTCCCATAGGTCCATATATATTGCTTCCTACTACAAAATATGCTTTTGTAGCATTTATGGCTTTTTGTTTGTAGTAATCTGTCACTAACATTTTTGTTATATTTTTTCTTTTAGTAAAATTATATTTTACCCATTTTTTATTGTTAAAATAAAACTTCATCATATCTTTTACACCATCAAACGATAGATGACGCTGATAGTCTCCGTCTTTATAGAAAATTTGAGTTATCCATCTTGGATATTTATAAACAAACATACCACAGACTGGACATTTTTCATCTTCTTTTGCTATAATTTTTTGACTATTTTTTCTAACTCCGTCACTCCTCTTTACATCCCAAAGATATAGTGCAAGGGCTAGCAGATGCATTTGATTTAATTTTGTACATATTTTTGTTTTACTTAATTCACCTTCAAGCTCATTTATCTCTAGAAAATTATCTAATTCAATCTTTTTACAATTTTTATCATAGATTCTTTTGCCCATAGGGTAATATTTCTTTCTATAAATATTTTGCATATAAGAGAGGTTTTTTAAAAAATTTATTTGCGCCAAAACTATGGCTTTTTTAAAATCAACAATCCTTCCGCCATATTTATTTGAAAATTTTATTGCTGTAGCTTTATTTGCAAATGCAACCGTACTTACTCTTCCAAAAGTCGCCTCCATACTAGAGTCTACTAAAAAATATGCTTTTTGGACATCTATATAGTTTTGTTTTTTTATATCCAAAACTTTTATGGATTTTATATCGATTCCATTTTGTTTTTTATCACTTAATAGGGCATAAATACAACTATACTGCCTATATCTTCCATTTGATTTTAATTGTGCTATATATGATGTTTTATAAAAATCAGATATCTTAAAACCTGTAATTGGGCACCACTGTTTCTCATCTCCTTTTTGGACAAGTTTTGGTGCAACAGTTGTTTTTTTAGAAAAATCGGCAAGTAGGCGAGGCGAGTATAAAATTAATAAGATTAAAATCAGTTTTTTCATTCTCAAATATTATCAAATGTTTGTTAAATTTACATTAATTAATACAAATTTAACAAACATTTACTACAATTACAAAAAAATTTAAGGAGATATATAATGAAAAAAATCTTATTGATTTTGGTTACATTTTCGTTTGTATTGGTTGCGGGCAATATGGAGATGAAAGACTTTAGAACTGTTAATGTAAAAAAAGTGATGATTTTGCAAAGCGGAAAGACAAAGAAGTTTTGTGCAGTTTGCGGTATGACGCTTCCAATGTTTTACAAAACAAATTATACAGCAAAAGTAAATGGTAAAATTCACCAATACTGCTCTATCCATTGCATGGTTGAAGAAGCGATGAAAAATGGAATAGATCCAGTATCACCACAAGTTGTCGATAACTCAACTTTAAAATTTATCGATGCCACTAAAGCTTTTTATGTAGTAGGTTCAAGCAAACCAGCAACTATGTCCAAGGTTAGTAAATATGCATTTGGAACAAAAAGTGCAGCTACCACTTTTGCTAAACAATTTGGTGGTAAAATCATGAAATATGCAAAACTAGAAAAAATAGTAAAACAAAACCTCAAAAAAGAGACAATGGGCATAAGAAAAAAACAAGCAAAAATGGCAAAAATGGGAATGAAAATATACAATAAAATGTGCAAACAAACAAAACAAAGATTTACAGCTCCAGCCTTAGCAAAAGCGTATATAAAAGAAAAGAAATTATGCGGAAATGTAAAAGGAAAGAAATTTCAAGCAGTTGCCTTGTATCTAAGTGGGAGATAATTTAATATAATTTTCATATGGGAAATTATGAAATTAAACTATTTAGAAATTTAAATGAGACACTCAAAGATGAGATAAACAGATACCGCAAAACTTGTCTCCTTTAGAAAGAATGGATATATTTTTGGTAGCAGTGATACTACAAAAAAATTTATATCTTTCTTGGTGGATAAGTTAAAATTTATCAAATGAATCTTGAAAATTTAGGAGAATAGACTATTTTTATACGAAGTCTTGGAAACACACTTGATACCATTACACTTTTTGATGGAAAAACTCATGAAATCTTGTCGAAATATTATAGGATGGTGAAACCCTGAGACTGCCAATATAAATAAAATAAGAGGGTGGATAGATACAAATCCAGCTTTTAATCGTATATATTTTTCTTGTTTTGTATCCTAGACGAAAAACAAGAAAATTTTAATTGTAAACTTTCTCTTTATAATACTTCACAACAGCTAATTCATCTCATACTTAAAATCTTATTCCTAAGAGGGAGGGAGTAAACCTTATCGGAACGGTTAAACATACTCTAAGAGATATATAAATGAATTAAAAAAATTGGTGCAATTGAAGTAACAAGAAAAAATAGAAAATATTATGATAATATAGAGGTTCTTTGTACAGAGTCTCTATATAAAAATAGTATTATTTAGTTAATATTAAAAATATATTTAAAAATTAATATTAGTATTTCAATAAATAATATATACAAGGCTAACAATGGATACTAAGATAGCAGCGATAAAAAAAGAAATTGGAAAGATAATTGTAGGACAGGAGGATTTGGTTAATTCTCTATTAATTGGTTTGCTTAGCGGGGGACATATACTTGTTGAAGGTGTACCAGGACTTGCTAAAACAACAGCCATAAATGCTCTTTCAAAATCTTTAGGATTGGATTTTAAGAGGATACAGTTTACTCCCGACCTTCTTCCAAGCGATGTTGTAGGTACTGAAGTATACAATCAAAAAGATGCAAGCTTTGCAGTTAGAAAAGGTCCTGTTTTTACAAATCTTCTACTCGCAGATGAGATAAATAGAGCCCCAGCAAAGGTTCAATCTGCCCTTTTAGAAGTGATGCAAGAAAAACAAGTAACCATTTCTGATACAACATTTAAACTAGATGAACCTTTTTTGGTAATGGCTACTGAAAACCCTGTAGAGCAAGAGGGTACCTACAGACTTCCCGAAGCTCAACTAGATAGATTTATGCTTAAAGTTATGGTTGGATATAACACGCCAAAAGAAGAGTTTGAAATAGTTGAAAGAGTAGCGAAAAATGGTTTTGAAAAAGTTGAACAAGTTGCCGACATAAAAGATATTCTTGAATTAAGAGAGCAATTACAAAGTATACATGTTGATGATGAATTGGAAAAATATATGATAAACATTGTATTTGCAACAAGATTTCCTCAAAAATACGGGCTTGAAGAGTTACAAGAAATGATAGAGTTTGGGGCAAGCCCAAGAGCTTCAATAGATATGTTTAAAGCAAGCCGTGCGATGGCACTTCTTAGAGGAAAAGATTTTGTGACACCTCTTGATGTTGCACATATAGTAAATTCTATTTTAAGACACAGAGTAATACTAAGTTATCAGGCTGAATCTAGTGGACTAGACACAGATAAAGTAGTACAAAAAATTATGAATCTTATCCCAACTCCTTAAGGCCTTTTAATGATTAAAAATAGACTAAAAGAGATACTTCTTAAAGTCAAAAAGAGAGTCTTTACAGGCAATCTTGGTAATACTATTAGCACTTTTAAAGGAACAGGACTTGATTTTAGTGAAATCAAAGATTATGTTATTGGTGATGATGTAAGAACAATTAATTGGAAATCTACTGCAAAAGGTTTGGGAGTAAAAGTTAATCTTTTTAATGAAGAAAGGGAGCTAAATATCATCATTGCCTATCTTATAAGTGGCTCAATAAACTTTGGAACAAAAAGAACAAAGCAAGATGTTATGGCTGAAATTATGGGATATCTAAGTTATTCTGCTCTTAAAAATAGTGATAATCTTACGACTATATTTTTTGATGATAAACTTGAAATTCTTTTTAAGCCAACCAAAAAATTAGGTGTCCTAGAAGAGACAATAGGATATGCTTTGGATTTTAACACTATCGGTAAAAATGTAAATTTTGAAGATTTTTGTACCTTTATAAATTCGAGCATAAAGAAAAAATCTCTAATATTCCTGATTGGTGATTTTTATGGTGATATTAATATATCTAAAATTTCACATAAAAATGAGGTATATGCACTAATAGCACGAGACAAATTTGAAGAAAACCCAAAATTTAATGGCGATATATCATTGGTTGACCCTGTAAGTCTTGGCGAGGATGATATGAATTTAGATAAGAGTAGTTTAAGGGAATATAAAAAACTTTTAAAACAGCACGATGAAAAACTAAATAAACATTTTTTACTCCATAGAGTTAAACATGGAAAGATTTATACTGACGATGATATTTATCTTAAAATATCTCAGATATTAAAGGGCTGACATGATTGCTAAACTAAGAGATATCAAAAGCATAGTCGAAATAAGTGATTATTCTCTATACTACCTTATAGCATTGGCTATTTTAGTTCTTTTGATTATTGTGATGATTGTTTTTCTTCTAACTAGGCCAAAAAAGAGGAAAAAACCGACAAGCAAGGATATTGCACTAAAGAATTTAAAAAATATAGACTATAGAAATTCAAAAAATATAGCCTATTGTGTTGTTTTAAATATATCATTATTTACAAATGATAGAAATAAAAATGAGATAGAAAAATTATTAGAAAAATTAGAAGTTTATAAATATAAAAAGAGGATACCAGATATGGAAGAGACTTTAAAAAATGATATTAAAAAAATTATAAACGGTCTTAAATAATGTTAAATCAGATAATTTTCGAATACCCCTTGGTTTTTTTGCTCATTGTTCCTTTTATTATATGTCTCATATATTGCAAACCAAAAATGGATGCTCTATTTTTTCCAACTGTTACTTTTTTAAAAAAAGCAACCAAAAAAAGTCTATTACTTGAAAATAGTCTTAAAACTTCTATTATTGTTCTACTTATCACTTCATTGGCAAGTCCGATTATAAAAGATGAGATAAGCATCAAAAATGATAAAGGCTATGAGATATCTTTGATAGTAGACGCAAGTGGCTCTATGGCACAAAATAATAAATTTGGCATAGTAAAAGAGATTGTAGGTGATTTTTTAACAAAAAGAATTCATGACAAAATTGGACTTAGTATATTTGCTGATTTTGCCTATGTAGCAGTTCCTTTGACTTATGATAAAAAGAGTATAAAAAGACTTCTCTCAAGACTTCAAGTAGGAGTTGCAGGAAGCCATAGAACTGCCCTTTATGAAGCCTTATTTTTAAGCTCAAATCTATTTAAAAACTCTCATGCAAAGAAAAAAATAGCAATCTTATTAACTGATGGCATGAATAATGTAGAAAATATTCCATTAGATGTCGCTATAAAAACAGTAAAAAAATACGGCATAAAAGTCTATACTGTTGGAATTGGCGGAGCAGGAGATTTTGACCCAACAGTGCTTAAAAAAATAGCAGACGAGAGTGGTGGTAAATTTTTTGAAGCAAATAGCAAGCAAAAACTTCAAGAGATATATAATACGATAGATAAACTAGAAAAAAGTAAAATAAAAGCAAACAAATATGTGAAAAAAAGGTATCTTTTTGCATATCCATTGAGTTTAGCTCTATTTTTTATAATACTTTTACTTTTTAGAAAAAATAGGGAGTTAGCATGATTGTTTTTGTACATAGTGAACTCCTATGGCTTTTAATTCTCTTAGTGCCATTGCTCTACTTTTTAAAATACAATAAAAAATCCTACGAAGTCTTTTTTAGTAAAAATATTTTAGATAAGATAAGAGTTAAAAATAGAGGTTTCAATAAAAGAGTAAGAAATTTCCTCTTAATAGCTTCTTTGTTTTTTATCATAATTGCACTAGCTCGTCCCATTATTAATAAAGGTGAGATAAAGATAAGATCTAGTTTTATAAATGTAATAGTTGGGCTTGATATCTCAAACTCTATGTTTGTTGATGATGTATACCCAAATAGATTTGGGCTAGCAAAAAAGAAGTTTTATCTATTTTTAAAAGATATGAAAAATGCAAGAGTTGGTGTTATTGGTTTTAGTTCACGATCTTTTTTAGTAGCTCCTCTTAGCGAAGATTATCACTCTTTAGATTTTTTGGTTAAAAATTTAAGTACAGCTAGCATGAGCTTAAGAGGTACTGACTTTATGAGTGCCCTTGAAGCTGCAAATGACCTATATCAAACAGATAAGAAAAAAGCTTTTTTGATTTTTAGTGATGGTGGAGACCAAAGCAATTTTAGCAAAGAGATAGCTTATGCAAAAAAACACAATATAGTAGTATTTGTTTATGCTATAGGTTCGAACAAGGGTGGTGTTATAAAAACCAAAAATGGTGCTCTAAAAGATAAAAATGGCAATATAGTCATAGTAAGAATAAATCAAAACATAAAAAAGCTGGCTCTGCAAACAGGTGGAGCCTATATGCGCTCCACCCTCTCAAGTAAAGATATAGCAATACTCGCAAATGCTATAAAATCTAGGTTTAAAGCAAGAGGGGATGAAATAAACTCGATAAAAGACAAAATAGAACTGTTTTACTATCCATTAGCTCTATCTATTTTACTCTTTTTTATGGCTAATTTTTCGTTAATAAGGAGAAAAAAATGAAACAACTCATGCTATTAGCTTTTTGTGCTATTTTTCTTCAAGCTGGACTCTTGGATTTTAGAGATATATCGCAAGCTAAAAATAGCTATCGAAGTGGAGATTATGCTAGTGCCATAAAAGAGTTTGGCAAAGTCAAAGATAAAAACGGTGCCTTATATGACCTTGCAAATAGTTACTATAAAGCAAAAAAATACAAAAAAGCCTTGAGTGAATATAAAAAAGTAGATAACCCAAAACTAGACTTTAAAAAACTGCACAACATGGGAAATACATATGCAAATCTTGGCAAAATTGATGAAGCTATAAAAAGCTATGAAGATGCACTAAAAATCAAAAAAGACAAAGATACAAAGTATAATCTAGATCTTCTCAAAAAGCTCAAGAAAAAACAGAAGAAGAAAGAAGAAAAGAAGAAAAAGAATAGTAAAAAGAAAAAGAAAGACTCAAAAAAAGATAAAAAAGATAAAAAAACAAAAGGAAACGGAAATAACAATAAGAATAACAAGCAAGATAAAAAAACAAAAGGAAACAGAGAAAAGCAAAACCAAGATAAAAACAGCAAGAAAAAGAATAAAAAGCAAAGAGATAAAAAGCAAAGAGATAAAAAGCAACAAGGAATAAAAAAGAAAAAAGTTCAACCCATAAGCGATATGGAAGAGAGAAAATATAAAAAAATGTTAAATCAAAGAGGTATAAATACCCTATTGTTACCATTAAGTACAAAAGGAGAGAAAAGAAATGAAGAAAACCCTTGGTAAACTTATAGCTATAGTTTTATTATCAACATCACTATTAGCAGGTGTGAAAGCATTTGTAAACAAAAATACAGTATATAGTGGAAATATCGTCAATTATACTATCAGTATAGAAGGGAAAAAACCAAAATTTCCAAATCTTAATACAATAGCAGGATATGGGATAAGAGGGGTTTCTACTTCTCAAAGTGTAAATATAATAAATGGCAATTATAAAAGCACCGTCTCAAAAACTTACTCTTTTGCACCAACAAGAAGCTTAATTATACCTGCGTATAAAGTCAGTATTAATGGAAAAGAGTATAAGACAAATGAAGTTAGAGTAGATATTGTAAAACCAACTGCATCAAAAAAAGGAGATAACTTTTCAATAAGCATGAAGATGAACAAAAATGATGTTTTTGTTGGGGAACCTATAAAAGTAGATATAAGCTTCAAATACAAACTTAGTGCTCAAGCTGATAAAATTGTAATAACCCCACTTAAAATAAGTGATTTTTGGATAAAAGGCAATAAAAAACCTGTCAAATCTACAAATGGCGATACAATCGTTCAAACATACCACTATCTTATCTTTCCACAAAAACAGGGAAATTTTGAAATCAAACCAGTAGAGGCAAATATTGGATTATTTAGTAAAAGAAATATAGGTGGAAATTTCTTTAAAGATCCCTTTTTTGACACCTTCAACCAAACCATAGAGTGGAAAAAATTTATCTCAAACAAATTATATATACATGTAAAACCTCTACCAAACAATCTTGAAGTTTATGGAAATTTTAGCATAAAAGCAACTGTAGACAAAACAGAAATAAAGGCAAATAAACCTGTAAATCTCACTATAAAAATCAATGGCATCGGCAACATAGACGATATTAAAAAATTTACATTAGATATAAATGATGTTGTAACTTATAGTGATGAACCAAAGATAAAAAGTGGGTTAAATAGCGGAGTTTATGGCGGAGTTTTTACTCAAAAAGTGGCTCTTATAGCTGATAAGAACTTCACAATTCCTACACTAAAATTTAGTTATTTTGATAAGAATTTGAAAAAAGTTGTAACAAAAGAGACAAAATCAATAGAGATAAAAGTTAAAGGTGGTGAAAAACAAGAAATAACACCACAACTTAAAACTGAACAAAATGAAATAGCAACCACTACTACTCTAGCACCAATGCAACAAAACAAAATAAGTCATGAAAGAGGATTTTTATATCTATTGGTCGGCTTTTTGTTAGGCATCTTGACTAGTATCAGTTATACTAAATTCAAAAATAGAAAAACTAAAAAAACAGAGACACCAATTATCAGAAAAATCAGAAAAACAAAAAGTGATAAAGAGCTTTTTAAAACTCTTTTACCATATGGAAAAGATGATGGTTTTATCAAAAGTATTTTAGAATCTCTAGAAAAAAATATATATACACAAGGCACAATCAAGATAGATAAAAAAGAGATAATCCAGCATTTTGTTGATTTGGAATGATGGTTAAATACCTCTATTTTTTATGCTCATTTAGATAAAAAATAAAAATAGTTATTTCCTTTAGTGTGTATTATTAGAATATGTATCATAAGAAAAGATAGCTTTTAAAACAGTCTTAAATTAGGCAAAAACCAGATTATTATTGCCTAATTTATACGACTTTTTTTTGAGCCTCTTTAATTGTCTCTGTGACAATTTTATGCATAATTTTTGTCACTACTTTTGACATTGGAACTATGTCGATATCAGGAAACATTAATCCAACCATCCATGGCTTCATTTTCATAAACCTAAGCTCAGTAATGCCATCTTTTCTTGAAACTACGATACTTTTTGGCATCATGATGCCAAGGTCATAACTCATAGCAGTTAGAGCTTTGTAAGATTTTTTAGCATTACAAATTTGTACTATTTTATACTCAAAATCACCATCTAATTCCAAGTTTTGTTTTTCGTAAATACTTTTTAAATCATGTATTACTACAATCGAAAAATCATTATTTCTTATTGCTTCCGTCAATTTTTCCATTACAATATCAAATGACGCCTTAGCTTCATGCTTCTCAACAATATCACCAATAAGCTTTTTAGATATTAATCTTTTCATTATTGTCCTTATAATTATATTAATAATACATTATATATTAACCAGACTTAATTTCTAATACTTAGCAAGTCCTTTTTTGTACCTTTTTCTATGAAGAACAGCATATAGAGTTGGTACATAGATGAGATTTAGTATTGTTCCCCAACCCAATCCAAAACCCAATGATACAGCTAGAGGTTGAAATATAACAGCTTGCCCTATCGGAAAAAATATTAAAGTTGAAAGTCCAATTAGAGTTGTGATAGATGTTAAAAATATCGGTCTCAATCTTTTACTAGCCTCATTAAAAAATTCATCTAGTGTGTCTGTTTTTTGCAGATATGTAACCATTAAAATTCCATCATTGATAACAACTCCTGCTAATCCTAAAGCTCCTATAATAGATGGCATACTTAGATTTAATCCCATTATATGATGTCCAATAATAACGCCTAAAAATGAAAATGGCATAACTGAAGCTATAATAAAAGTATCTCTAAAAGAGCCAAAAAGGTAGAGAAGGCTTAAGATAATTAGAAGCACCGCTATAAAAGATGCACTCATCATATCGCTTTTAAGTTCAGCATTTTTCTTTTTTTCTCCCAAAAGTTTTAGGGTAACTCCACTTTTTTCCACCTCATTTAAAACTGACTGGATTTTATCTATGGCTTCATTTCCTGTTAATTTTTTTGGGTTTACATTGGCATATATATAAAATGTCCTCTCACCAAAGTCTTTACTCACTCTTTCAAAAGATTTATTTATAATAAAATTTGCCACCTCATTTAAAGAAACAACTCTACCATCACTTAGCGGAATTTTTATATTTTTTAATCTTTTTATATCATCTTTCTTGATACTTTGCACTTTTATATCAAGTAGATTTTTATCATCAAGTGCCGTACTAATTTTTTTCTCTAAAAAAAAGTCCGAAAGCAAGGAGCCAACTGCTCGCTCGCTTAATCCTAACTCCTGTCCATACTTGTTAATTTTTATCTTTATTTCATCTATTCCCTCATGAGCATTATCCGTGAGTGTTTTAATGCCTTTTAGTTTTGAAAGAGCATTTTCTATCTTTAAGATTGCTTGTTTTGTTTTTATAGTATTATTGGAAATTACACCTATTTTCACATCTGTTTTGACTGGCCCAGCCCTTCGCTCAGCTATAAATAACTCTTGTAATTTCAAATTTTTAATAAACTCCTTTTGTTTTAAAAATTTATTTATCTCTTTTGCTATATCTTGCGATTTTTTATCTCTAATTCTGCCCGTTTTATCATAATACAAACTAAGATTTGGTGTTATGTATTTATTCATAAAATCGCGTGGTTTTAATTTATATAGTTCTATATTGATATTTGCAACATAAGGATAATTTTCACTACTTCCCGCTGCATTTTTTCTATATCCTGCCACTGTAGAGATAGTTTTAATATAAAATTTCTTTCTATTTTTATATAGTTCATTTGCTATGATATTGACTTTTTTATAAGTATCTTCCACTGGAGTATTTATATTAGCTTTTAGCGATATTGCCATAGTAGTAGCGTCAAATTTTGGGAACATTTGAAACCTTGAAGATTTGATGCCAAGAACTGTAAAAAGTGGTACTAAAACCAAAAAAGCAAACAAAAAGGTTTTTCTAAAATTCATCAATTTATGGATAATATAACTATAAACTCTATTTGGTCTATTCCAAGATAGTACTTTTGTTTTATTGTTAAGTATATGAGCAGCATGAAGTGGTAAAAATATAAAAGACTCTATTAAAGAAGCCACAAGCAAAGATGAGACTGCTATTGGAATCAGCTTTATGAACTCACCCATTGTTCCACTTATCATCAAAATCGGTATAAAAGAGAAAAGAGTTGTAATTGAAGCCATTATAACTGGTTTTGCAACATCGCTACTACCTCTTAAAGCCGCCTCTTTTGGAGAATAACCCTTCTCTAAATACTGCTGGATACTTTCAGCCACCACAATGGCATCATCAACCAAAACACCTAAAGCAAGGAGTACTCCGATAAGTGAAATCATATTTATCGTATATCCAAAAAGATGGAAGTAAATTGCTGCCATTATAAATGAAGTCGGGATTCCAAGTCCTACTATAAAAGCCATCTTTGGGTTTATAAGAATTGCCAAAAGCAAGGTTACTAAAATAACACCAAAGAAAATATTTGAAATCACTACATTTAGCCTATCTTTTATCCTTTGGGAATTATCATTGTTTATAGTAAAAATTATTCCTTTATACTTTTGTTTTAAAGATTTTATCAAGATTTCGATATTTTGTGTAGCTATCAAGGCATTACCATCTTCGACTTGAGTTATAGCTAGGCTTAGAGATGGTTTTGTATTTATTGTAGAGAGAGTTTTTGAATCTTCATATCTTTTTTGTACAGTTGCCACATCACTAAGATATATCCTTTTATTACCTACGGAAATGATTGTATTTTTCATCTCTTTTGCAGTTTTTGCACCGTTGTAGGTTGAAAGATAATAGTGTTTTCCCTTGCCCTCAATTTTACCAATAGGAAATACATAGGAGATTTTATCTAGTACCGATAAAAACGCTGTCTTGTTTATCCCTAAGGCTTCTAATTTTTTCTCATCTATCAAGATATTATAGTACATATCAGAATCACCGTAAATTGTTACATCTGAAATATCTTTTACGCCCAAAATCTTAGTTTTAATATCATTTGCTATATCTTTTAATTGGGATAAACTCATTGTATTTGATGATAGAGAGAGAGTTAAAAGAGATTTTACAGTATTTAGTACAACTACTTTTGGGTCATTCATATCATCTGGAAAATTTTGCTTTGCCTCTGCTATTGCATCTTTAACCTTATTTGCTAGATTGTACTTATTTACCCCTTTTACAAGATCTAAAATAATCACAAAAGAACCAGGTGTTATCGCAGAAGTCATATCATCTATGCCCTCTAAGCCCTTAACTTTATCTTCGATCTCTCGCACAGCTATTTTATCCATAATATCTATAGAAGCTCCAGCATATGAGCCAGAAATTTTTATTTTATCTAAATCAAATGTTGGAAAAATCTCTTTTGGAGTATGGATATAAGAATAAATACCTAAAAATATTATCAACAAAAATAGAGTATAATTCATCTTTGGATTATCTAAAAAAAAGTTAATTAGTCGTTTGATTTTGAATCCCCTGTTTTAGAAATAAAGACTAATTTTATCTAAATTTTGTTAACAACCCCATAATACAAGTTAATTTGCCCCACTATTGCAGAGCAAATCATTATTAACAACCTTATACGCTATCAACATCTTTAGAGCACTAAGGTTGGTTAATACTCTATGGTTATATTAATTGGTATATAATTTAGCTTTCTTTGTGAAAATTTTACTATCTTTTTACCTTTATAATATCCTGTATTTTTATATCCCACAAATTTTCTTTGAGTACTCTCATCATATCTGGTTTTACATCTTCTTTTTGTTTTATATGTAGTATACTCATATGAATTATCATTATAATTTCTATTAGAGAGATTATTCCCCACAATCGAGCCAATTATCGCTCCACCTATTGTTGCAACAGTTTTTCCTCTTCCTCCACCAACTTGATGCCCTAAAATTCCTCCTGCTACTCCACCTATCAAAGCTCCAACACCATTGTTGCTTCTACCTCTTTGGCGATAGCCTCTTCTCACAGGTACTCTCTCGTCCCAACACTCTTCATATGGTGTTCTTCTTATTACATTTTCATATTTTGGCTTAGATTTTTCTACTTTTACATAATCTGTTAGTGTAAATGAGTTTGCTTGTGCTATTAGTGTTGATGCCACTAACACCAAAATTCCTAAAGTTAACCGTTTCATAATCTCTCCTTTTATCTTTTTGATATTGAAATTATAAAATTTAAAAGTGAAATAATTGTGAAGATGGTATAATAACATCATGAAAAGTTTTATACAAAACCTACCAAAGGCAGAACTTCATCTTCATATCGAAGGAACGCTTGAGGCAGAACTTATGTTAAGATTGGCAAAGAAAAATAATATACAAATTCCATATAAAAATATACAAGACATTAAAAAAGCATATGAGTTTGATTCTTTGCAATCTTTTTTAGATATTTATTACACAGGAGCTAGTGTACTAATCACTACTGAAGATTTTTATACACTAACCATGGCATATCTCAAAAAGTGTCATGAACAAAACATTATACATACAGAGATATTTTTTGACCCTCAAACTCATACGAGCAGAGGCATTGCTTTTGGAGATGTAGTAGAGGGAATTACAAAAGCACTAAATGATGCACAAGAAAAATATAATATCTCATCTTTTTTGATTATCTCTTTTTTACGGCACTTAAGCGAAGATGAGGCGATAGAAACTTTAAAGTTATCATTGCCCTATAAACATTTGATAAAAGCTGTTGGTTTAGACTCTAGTGAATTAGGAAATCCGCCATCAAAATTTCAAAAAGTATTTCAAATGGCTAAAAATGCTGGTTATCTTTGCGTAGCTCATGCTGGAGAAGAGGGAGATTCTTCATATATAAAAGATGCACTTAATCTTCTACATGTACAGAGAATTGACCACGGAGTTAGATGTGAAGAGGATAAAGAGTTGATGAAAAGATTAAAAAAAGAGCAAATTCCACTAACTATCTGCCCGCTTTCAAATTTAAAATTAAAAGTTATAAAAAATATGAAAGAGCACAATATAAAAAGACTTTTGGAGTATGGATTGTTAGTAACAGTAAATTCCGATGATCCTGCATACTTTGGAGGCTACCTAAATGAAAATTATGAAGCCATAGCAACAAGCTTAAATTTAAGTAAAGAGCAATTAAAAACTTTAGCTAGAAACTCTTTTAAAGCCTCTTTTATATAAAAATAGGAATTTAAACGAAAGTATGCGGCCATAGCGACCGCAGCATTATTATTTTCTAAGTTCTCTAATCTTTGCAGCTTTTCCTCTTCTATCTCTTAGATAAAAAAGTTTTGCTCTTCTAACGCGTCCTCTTCTAAGAACTGTTATGCTATCAATACTATCTGAATATAATGGGAAAATTCTTTCAACCCCAATTGAGTTAGCTCCAACTTTTCTTACATTAAAAGTAGCTCCTGTGCCAGATCCTCGCTTAGATATACAAACACCTTCAAAATTTTGAATTCTTTGTTTGTCGCCCTCTTTAATTGTAACAGCTACCCTTAGTGTATCACCAGCTCTAAAATCGGGAATACTTTTTTCGCTAACTTGAGCCTGTTCAAAAGCATCTATATATTTATTTCTCATCTCATTGTCCTTTGTTTCGCAAAAATAGGTCTGGTCTGAAATATTTTGTCTTTAGACCTGACATTTCTTTTTTTAAGGTGCAGATTATAGCGTGATTTCCCTTTAAAAACTCTGAGGG
>CAZRAK010000003.1:0-63796 GCA_964598135.1 uncultured Campylobacterales bacterium | reverse complement strand
AGAATATCAAAATAAAAAAGAATCAGCTGGCTTGTTCAGAGGATTCAATTAATAATAATGAACTTAGCATTACTATATCTATAGGAATTTCTATTTATCCAAATGACGGAAAAGATTTTGAAACACTATATAAATATGCTGATACTGCTATGTATAGAGCAAAAAATGACGGTAAGAATTGTTATCGTTTTTTTACACAAGAGATGCAAGAGTATTCTATGCGAAATCTTGAACTTAGCAATGCCATGTCTAAGGCGTTAGAAAAAGATGAATTTGAGATATATTATCAACCACAAATTGAGTGCAAAAGTGGAAAAATCATAGGGGCTGAAGCATTATTGCGTTGGAAATCTAGTGAATTAGGCGATATTTTACCTTCCGAGTTTATTCCAATAGCGGAAAATAACGGATTGATTTTGTCTATTGGTGAGTGGGTACTTAGAAAAGCAATAAAACAGATAAAAATATGGATGGATCAGGGTTTTGAACCAATAATTATTTCTGTAAATATTTCTGCAACACAGTTTCGTAATCTAGGTTTACCAGACTTAATAACAACCATTTTAGATGAAGAGAGCTTACCCCCTGAGTATTTAGAATTAGAATTAACAGAAAGTGTTGCCATGAATGATCCGCAAAAAGCTATAAATATGATGAATAAATTACACTCAAGAGGAGTGCGAATGTCAATAGATGATTTTGGTACTGGATATTCATCGTTTAGTTATCTAAAAAAGTTCAAAATATATAAATTAAAAATTGATAAATCTTTTGTGCAAGATATAAATACGGATGATGAAGATAAAGTGATAGTAAAAACAATCATAAGTATATCAAAAAGTTTAGGATTCAAAACTATAGCTGAGGGTGTCGAAACTATAGGACAGCTTACATATCTTAAAGAACAAAATTGTGATGAAATTCAAGGATATTACTATTCTAAACCTCTGCCCATTTTAGATTTTGAAGCTTTTAGGAAAAACTTTAAAATCTAAAATACTGCATGCAATATCTCGGGTTCGCTGAAATTTGGTACATTATCATAGGTAAAAACACTATAGTATTTATCACGATCTAGTGAACCAAATCTATCGTAGGTATAACTATCTTTTCCACCATAAATTTTTACTCCATCTAAAAAATTTTTTGGAGGATGAAAGGAATTTCTCACAACATATGCTCCTACAAAATCCTTATCTTTTGGGTTACTCCAAGTTAGTTTGATAACTCCATTTTCTATTGTATAGCTTAAATCTTTGGCTTGTTCGAGCGGAGTCTTTCTTTTTTCTATATACTCTATGATGAGTTTTGGATTTTCTTCCCACCTTACAATTCTGCCCTTTACAAAAGTTTTTGAAGTCGTGGCATTTATAACTATTTCCAGTTTTTTACTATTTTCATGAAATTGTTCGAGAAGAAGTTCTGAGAGGGTATCAAACATAAAGTAATGTTTTTTCTTTTTTACCAAATCATTATCTTGTACTTCATAGCCGATATATTCGGCTCTCTCTCTATTTTTAATATCTCCATAATTAGAAATCTGTTCACTACTATCTAAAAGTTCTAGGTAAAAACTTATGCCTTTAGAAGTTTTATAAGTTGTTATATTTTCAAGTTCTATATAGGCACTTGTGATAACGGTTGTATTGGAATTGGGCAATACAGATAAGTCATATCTAAGATGACCATATACCTTGTCACCATTTTTACTAAAACCACTCTCAAGATAACTTCTTTTAAGGTTTGCACTAATCTCTTCTGATAAACAAGGAAGCATCTGTATTTTTGTTTTTGGAATAGTATATTTAATTTCCAAGATTGGTCGATAGTGTAATCCTCCACCAAAATTTCCATAACCTATGTCAAATTGCATCATTTGCGAATCTTCGCCATAAGGCAACTCTTTTGGACCATCAAGTCTAAAAATCACTCTATTTTTGATAAGTTGCTCTTGTAGAAGAGAGCATTGGTATGAAGAGAAATCCCAATAATTCCAGATACCTTGGGTAAGACTTTGTGCTTTTATAGCATCACCTATAACTTGTATGCAAGGAGTATTTTCTATCTGGTTAAAGTCTGCCACATCATTTATCGCTTCACTATCTATGAGACACATATTCCATTCACCAAATCTCTCTATCTTTGCTGCTACTCTATTCATGGGGTATAGATGAAGTCTCGCATCTTTTATGATAGCATTTTTTGGAACAGAGCTTAAGTCATAACTAATAACCCCGTCACAGATACCTTTTGATTTATTAATACCTACAAATAATGAGTTGTTTCCAAAATGTAATCTATTTACTTCGCTCATGTTTTCACCAACATAACCAGTTCCCTCTTTTAGTGCAAAAAGCATTCTTGAAAATTCGGCTCTTTTTAAGTTGGTTTTTAATTTGATTATAGGGGTATAAGGAGATTTAAGCTTTGTTTTTTTATTAACTGCACGAATTGTATAGTAGTATGTCTTAAATGATTCAAGTTCTATATTTGTGAAATTATGCTCTTTTGTAATTCCTACTATATTATTTTCTCCACAAGATGCTTTGTCAGTCGTGTTTCTATATATTTCAAAGTATATATCATCCCTTGGTTCATAATCCCACTTGAGTTCCACAAAGTCCACTCCAACTTGTTCTATGGTAAAGTTATCAACTCTTTTTGGAGCAAGTGCCGAGTAGTTTATAGTCTCTTCAAAAGCTTTTAAAAGTGCAGGGATATTTTCATTTATTGAGCTTGTCATAGCCTTCATATAATCAGGTATGTTTTTTGTGCCGACCTCCACTACAGTAGAGATTATTCCTCTTGAATAGTAGTATTCTCGACCGCTTCCAGCTATTAAAGATGCTGGTGGTTTTCCTCTGTGTATCCCATAATTTCTACCTGTTACTCTATTGATTTGTTCGCTCATGTTAGCACAAAGTACATTTAGATCAGTTCCGTCTATTTCGCTTTCATGTCTAAATTTATGTGCTGGAAAAAAGACATTTCCTTGCGAGTGATAATCAAGTGCTATAGTTATATTCTCACGGCTATCTACAAACTCCTTTATGGCTTTTGTTTCAGGTTCACTAAATGGCTCACTTCCTCCATATATATTTGAATCCATCTGAGCAGAATTCTTCCATCCTATAGAAAAGTTTCGATTTAAATCAACACCATATGAACCATCAGGGTTTTTTCTTCTGTTTTTCCTCCAAAAAGAGAAATGTTTTCTTGAGTATTCAAAGCCATCAGGATTTAGACAAGGAACCATATACAGAGTTGATCTACTTAGGTACTCCTTGATTTTTGGATTTGTATCATAATTATTTAAGATATACTCTATAAATTTTAGTGAGAGCTCATGACCTATCCACTCTCTTGCATGGATAGTTCCTGTAAATAAAAGAGCAGGCTTTGCATTTGCATCTTTGATATTTAGAGAAAGAGTGGCAAGCACGATATCTCTGTTTTCATAAGTTTCCCCTATAGTTTGGATATTAATGATATTAGGGAATTGAATTGAATATTTTTTTAAAAGTTCAATTCCCTTGCTGTATGAGATATATTGATTTTTCATAAATTGAGTTGACTATTTAACTCTATTCTCCTTGAACTCTATCCAAGCAGTTACTATTTTTGAGATTGTTTTCTCTTTTATACCTTTGATAAAACTAAATGCATTTGGTTCAAACTCTAGTTTTTCGACTATTTCATCTTCGCTAAATCTTTCAAATATTTTCTCTATTTTTTTGCTTCCTAGTCCATTTATATTGCCAAATAACTCCTCTAAAGTCTCTTTTGTGATTATAATTTCTTCACTTGCCTCATCTCCACTAACTGGTGCATCAAGGTTTTGTATATTTTCAACTTGCATTGATTTTATATTTTTAAAAGGAAACCTATCTTGAAAATTCCATTTTTCACTTGGCCACTCTTCATATGTCTTGGGTATAATATCATCCATAAGATACTGTTCATCAAGCTCTCCTATATAGTATTCGCCATTGCCATAAGCTTTTTTCTTATCATCAAAATAAGCTCCATCATAACTTGGAGTGTATTTGCCAAATGTTATATGTCGCATAGTTCTTAAAATTGAACTATTTATCTTTCCTAGCTCTTCCCAATTAAACATAGGAATATGCGGTTTTCTAAATTTTCCATGACCCAAACTCCACATAATATACTGACCAATCCAGTCTCTTATATATGGAAATGCAGCAAATGCAGTCGCACATTCTAGTATATGAACTTCCCCATCTTTCCCATATGCTACATCACAAGCCCAATACTCAGCATTTGCGGACTTACTAACCCTAACAGCTAAATCAAGTACATTCTTTGGTACATCTCGATAGTCCATACTTCCACCTTGACTAGTGTTTGTTAGCCACTCTCCCTTGGGCGCTCTTCTCCAAAATGCACAAACTGGTTTATGACCGATAAGCATAACTCTGATGTCTGCTTTCATAGGAACAAAATCTTGTATATATATTGGATGATATTTTTTAGCATCAAAAAGCCTAATTGCTTCTTGCTCGCTATCAACTTTATGCACAAAATATCCACCATAGTTTGATGGACCATAGCTTCTTTTAATAATTTTTGGATATTGTGTGTCTTTTAGGAATTTATAACCTTTTGTTCTATTATAATATATATGAGTTTTTGGTATAGGTAACTTGTATTTCCAAGCAAACCTAGTAACATTCTCTTTTGATTTGTTTGAAAATTGAGTGTCAAGTGAGGGTATAAATCTTACATGAGGCAACGCTCTAGCTATCTCTCTAAATATTTCATATGCAGTCGCTGGAATATTTCCAATTAAAACATCAATTTTTTTCTTTTTTACCTCTTCTATGAATCTTTTTTTATCATTTTTCCAATGGTAAGTTACGGTTTCTATCTTATTGGGCCATCCTTTGAAATTGGAGTAGTCAAAAAATCTTAGTACATAATCCAAATACAAAAATCCTAGTTTAGGAAGTTTTTTGCTTTTACTCATTTTCTTGTTTCCTTTACTTTTCTATCTATCAAATTAACTATTTTTTCAATTTTTTTATCATTGAAATTTAGTCCCATCTTCTCTTGTGCAGGTGTTGCAAAAGCTGGTATTCCATTTACTTCTAAAACCACATATTCCTCTTTATCTCGATCAAAAATGATATCTACACCAGCTATATCCAAACCTACTGCTTTTGTGGCTCTTTTTGCTATATCGATTAATTTATCATTTGGTTCTCTTAAAAAGATTGAACCTCCACTTGTGATATTTGTTTTCCAGCTATCATTTGGTGCACGCCTACCATAGCATGAGATAAATTCCCCATCAACTATATCAACTCTAAAATCACTATTATCATAGTTTATAAATTTTTCAACATAGAAAAATCTCAAACCAGCTTGATTTAAAAATGGCATAAGCACATCTAGTGTCTCTTCATTTTCAATCTTAGTTAGTCCTACACCTCCCCAGCCATCCACAGGTTTATAGACCATTTTATGCCAATCACGGATAAATTTTTTAAGATACTTTGCATCATCTCTGTGACAAAGTCTAAAATTTGTACAAGGAATATTATTATTACTCAATGTAAAGGATGTTTGAAATTTATCTTCTGTTAATTCAAAGGCATTATAGCTATTTATAGTGTGTGTAAGTTTATCTAAAACTTTATATAAATAGACTTGATATTGAGTTTGTTCACCTGCATTATATGAAAAAAATAGTTCAAGATCATTTAATACAAGATTATTTATCATAAGCTTATCATTTCTTGCAACAGCATATCTTAGATTTAAACCAGTTTCGACATTGATATCTCTTTGCTTTAGTCTATAGACAAGCTCGCTTTCAATTTTATCTCCGCCACCATTTTGATACATCCACATTCCAATAGTATGCTTCATGAGATATCCTTACAAGTAAGATAGTAAATTATACTCAATTTTTAGTAAATTTGAGTATAATTACAAAAAATTTTAAGGTAATTTAGTGGAAAATTTTGAAAAACTAAGAAGACTTATTGAGATAAACTCTTACACGAAAAACAAAGAGGGTATAGATGCAAATGTACAAATTTATAAATCAATAATGACAAAACTAGGCTTTGCATACAAAGAGTATGAAAGAGAAGAGATTGGAAACCATATTCTTTTTAAATCTAACGAAAAAGAGGGAAAAAAACTACTTCTTTTAGGTCATATGGATACAGTTTTTCCTGCTGGTTCATTTTGTGGTTTTAAAGAAGATAAAGAGTGGGTTTATGGACCAGGCGTGTGTGACATGAAGGGCGGTAATATAGTAGCTATTGAGGCACTTAATAATATATACAAAAAGTATGGAAAAATTCAAAATATTGATTTTATGCTCGTAAGTGATGAAGAAGGAGGAAGTGATGACTCTCAATATATAACAGCAAGTATCGCTAAAAATTATGATTATTGTATGGTTTATGAGGCTGCTGGGAAAAATTTAGAAATTGTAGTCGCAAGAAAAGGAGCGGGAACATTTTACATAGATATAGAGGGCAAAGCCGCACATGCTGGCAATAACTATAAATTAGGCATAGATGCAAATTTAGAAGCAGCATATAAAATCACACAATTAATAAAATTGACCAACCTAGATAGAGGAACTACTGTAAATGTTGGAAAAATAGAGGGTGGCGTTGGAGCAAATACAATTTCACCTTGTGCAAAACTTACTTTTGAGGTTAGATATACTTGTATTAGTGAAAGAGATAGAGTTTTAAAAGATATAGATAAAATCGTCAATACTTCACATGTAAAAGGCATAAGCTCTTATCTAACAGGCGGAATTCAAAGAGATGTCCTAGAAGAGGGGGCAGAGCAGGAGAAGTTTTTACAAAATATTCAAAGCTATATAGGAGAAAAGCTTTCAAGAGAAAAAAGAGGAGGGGTGAGCGATGCAAATATAGTCTCTTCACAAGGTACCCCATCACTTGATGGCTTTGGTCCTTTTGGTGATGGTGATCATACTTCTAGTGAACGAGCACTTAAGAGTAGTTTTATTCAGCGTATCGACTTATCTACTAAGATTTTTGATGGTTTACTAAAGGGCAAGATATAATAAAAAGATATATTTATTTTTTATTAATTATTTAAATATATAATTCGTCAATAGGGAACAAGTGTTAAATAGTTCTCATTTTTAAGGATGAAATATGTTTAAAAAAGTGTCAATATTTTTGATATTAATTGTTTCAATTGTTGCTATTTATTTTGCAACACAAGGTGCCAAAGAGGGTAAAGTCAAAAAGTTTTTAGAGCCTGGTAATCCATATATCGCATTTTCATTGCCTACTTTAAAAGGTAAAATGATAAATACAGAAGATTTGAAAGGCAAAGTTCTTTTTATTAATTTTTGGGCAACTTGGTGTCCGTCTTGTAAAGAAGAAATGCCATCAATGCAGTGGTTATATGAAAGATTAAACAAAAAATACCCTGGTAAATTTGAAATGCTAGCTGTTAGTATTGATACAGTTGATGTTCCCGTTACTGTTGAAATGTATGTTTTGGATTTAAAATTAAAATTTCCTGTATTGCTTGATACAGACGGTGCTATCAAAACAAAGTACAACACAACAGGGGTACCAGAAACATATATAGTTGACCAAAAAGGTAAGATTTTTAAAGTAGATATCGGTGCGGTTGATTGGAAAGACCCTAAAAATTATGGACCGATTGAAAAGTTAATACAAAAGAGGTAAGTTATCACCTATTGGTTATTGAGTCAATAATCTACAATTTCTCCATCTAGGGTTTTTAAAAACTCTAAGATGGAGTTAATTTGCTCCTTTTTTAACTCTTTTCCTGTATTATATTTGCTCTCTATTTTAATAACATCAAAGAGATTTTTTATGACACCATTATGGTAGTATGGAGATGTTTTTGTAATATTTCTCAAAATTGGTACACGAAATAGATATTTATTATTTTTGCCCTTAAAATCACCTATATTTTTAAAAGGAAAAATTTTACCATATCTTGGAAATTTTTGTATAGATTGCCCACCAAGTGTTATACCAAAGTGGCATTTTACACATCCTTGTTTAATAAATTGGATTAAGCCCCTTTTTGCTTCTTGGCTTATTGCATTGTTATCTCCATCTAAAAAATCATCAAATTTTCCACGAGTAAGAAGAGTTCTCTCATACGCTCCTATAGCTTTTTGTACATTTTTAAAAGTGATTATGCCATCAAATGTGTCTTTAAAAGCTTCTTGGTAGATAACACTTTTTTTAAGTCTTTGCACTAACTCTTTTGGAGTTAAATTCATTTCGAAATGGGCTTGAATAGGACCACCTGCTTGCTCTTCTACACTTCTAGCTCTTCCATCCCAAAATAGAAATTTAGAAAGAGATGAATCTAAAACAGTTGGTGAATTTAAGTGTTTTGGATTTTTTCTACCTCCAAAGCCAATAGCAGTTGGAAGATTATCATCCCCACCTTGACTTAACTTATGACAAGATGCACAAGTGAGTGTTTCATCTTTTGAGAGAAGTGGTTCAAAAAAAAGAGTTCTGCCTAGATTTATCTTTTGAGGTGTTAATTTATTTTCTACAGTATCTAGTTTTTTTAATAACTCTTTATAATTTTTTGGTACAGATTCTAATCCACTATTTTTTGCCAAAGACCTTAATCTAGCACTACTCATTTCTTTACCATATAATAAAAAAAGCGAAGATATAAGCAAAAAAGAGATAAAAATCTTCATTCTAATACATCAGTAAAAACTGCCTTTGCTCCTTCTTCAAAAAGCCTAAGTCTATCTTTTTTATCGTTTACTGTAAATATATTTACAAAAATTCCAGCATTACCGAGGTCTTTTATCAAATCTGAATGCGTTATTTTTAAAGCGGGATTATAGCTTCTTACCCTCAATCGCTTTAAATGTTTCACTAAGTCTTTTGAATGACTTTTTTCTTCTAATGCTGCTGTATCAATATTTGGGTTAATTTTAAAAGCTTGCCTTAGATATTTGTGGTTAAAAGATGACAATAAGACTAGATTTACCATAACATGTTTTTCAATAAGGTCTATTATAGTTTTTACAGCTGTTTTATCATAAGCTGTTCTAGAAACATCTTTTATTTCTATATTTACAGGAAAATTATGTTTTTTTAAAAGTTTTAAAACTTGATCTAGTGTCATTATTCTTTGAGTTTTTAAAGCTTTTAACTCTTCTATTGTAACAGTACCATTTTCTATCATTTTAAAAGGGTCATCTCTCATAAACCAAGAACCAAAATCCAACTTTAGCAACTGCTTATATGTATAATCCTTAACTTTATAAGGTTTTTTAAACTCTTTAAACTCTTTTACATTACTAGTTCGCTCAAGCGTATTATCATGTATAATAACAGGAACCCCATCTTTACTGAACGCTACATCTAATTCTATAAAATCACTATTTTTCATTGCCTCCTTAAAGGCTGACATAGTATTTTCTGGTCTAATTGACCTAGCTCCTCTGTGCGCAACTATAAGCTTTTTTTTCTTATCAAAATTTTCCCAAAATGACATTTTTTACTCTGCTTCCCTTTTCGTAAAAATTAAATTTATAACAGCTATCGTGGAGGTTACAACTATAAGTAAAAATGATATGGCATTTATAATTGGTGTGCTCCCATCTCTTACTTGTAAATAAAGATTTATAGGTAGAGTTGTTTCCGAGCCTACTAAAAATAGTGTTGTATTAAAGTTTTCAAAACTCATCATAAAAGCAACCGCACCAGCACCTATTAGAGCTGGTTTTAAGTATGGAAGTATAATATATCTGATAGTTTCAAATCTTGTAGCTCCAAGGTTTTGCGCAGCTTCTTCTAGTGTATTATCAAACTTTTTAAGCCTAGCGGAGACAACAAGTAAAACAAAAGTAGATATAAATGAAAATTGACCAACAACAACAAGCCAAAAGCTAGGTCTTAAGAGACTAAAATCCCAACCAAAGTTATCGTCAAAAAATGTTCCCGCACTATTTGTTGATAAAAGTAAAGATATACCTAGGATAACTCCAGGAATAACAAGTGGTGTGAGCGCTAGAAAATAAAAACCTTGTTTAAATCTAAAATTTTCTTGCTCAAATAAAAATGCTCCAAATGTTCCCATAACTAAAGAAAAAATGGAGACAAAAAAAGCAGTTTCAACACTTACCCATATGCTTCGAAGATTTGTATCGTCGTGTATCAGTCCAACCCTAGCATCTGTGTTTGATAAAAACCAATCTAGCGAAAAACCATTCCACGGTAGGCTTGGAAAATCAGAGTTATTAAATGCTAAAACACTTGTAACGATAAGTGGTGCAAATAAAAATATATAAAATATAATTACATATATCAAAAATCCAGTATCATACCCCTTGCTTTTTGGTAGAGATCTTATCATGATAATGCCTTTGCAAGGTTTTGTTTGCTGATTTTAAGTCCAATCCAGATGATTAAAGACGACATCAACAAAAGCAAGAACCCAAAGGCTGCACCTTGATTCCAGTTAAAACTCTCTATAAATTGATTGTAAATTTGTTCAGTAAACCAGAGCGAATTTTTGCCACCCATCAAATTTGGTGTTAAGTAATCACCCAAAGTCAACATAAATACTACTATCGAGCCTGAAACGATGCCAGGAGCTGCATACGGTATGACTATCTTCATAAATATTATAAATTTTGATGCTCCTAAATCATGAGCAGCTTCTATATAGCTGTCATCCATACCATCAAGTGAAGAGAGAATAGGAACTAACATAAAAAGCATTGATGTATAAACAAGCCCCATAATCATACTAGCGTCATTATACAGCATCTCTATTGGTTGATGTGTGATGCCCAGCTTTAGTAAAAAGTAGTTGATAACTCCACTCTCTCTTAAAAGTATCATCCAGCCATAAACTCTAACTAGTTCACTCACCCAAAAAGGCATCAGTATAAGAATAGTTAAAAAGCCTTTGTATTTTGGGTTAACCACCTTTGTTATATAAAAAGCGATAGGAAAAGTTACCACAAAAGTCAAAAATGTAACTATGATAGCATAAATAGCAGTTCTAGCAAATGTAAGCCAATAAACTTTTTGAGTAAAAAATGAGCTATAATTTGCAAAACTATAAACCATATCACCTGTGTCATTTTCAAATTTTAAAGACATTAAAAGTAGGTCAATTTGAGGTAAAATTATGAGTAAAAATAACCATAAAAATACTGGAATAAAAAAGATAAAAAAACCAAGTTTTATATGTCTATTCATGGTTGCTTCTTATAGCATTTGCAGTCATTTTGATGTACACTAGCTTTTACAATCTCACCCTCTTTTATGTGAGCAAACTCTCTATTTTGTGGGAGAGAGACTGATATTTCACGACTTCCGTTATTCATAGTCGCTAAAATTTTTGTGTTTGAACCGTCAAAAAGTATAGTTTTAACTTTTAAATTAAAATAATTCATATTTTCTACACCATCTTTTGGCATCAAAGCTATAGCTTCAGGTCTTACAAAAAGATAACATTCATTTTTGATATCTTCATCTATAAAAACTGATTTAAAGCTTATGTTATCTTTGGTGCTAACACTAAAGTTATCCTCTTTTTTGGCTTCAAATTTATTTGTTTCACCAACAAAACCAGCTACAAAGCTTGTTTTTGGATTTGCGTAGAGATTTACAGGAGTATCAATTTGCTCAAATTTTCCAGCATTCATAACAGCTACCTTGTCGCTCATGACAAGTGCTTCGCTTTGATCATGAGTTATATATATAAATGTTGTTCCTATCTCATTTTGCAGTTTTTTAAGCTCTATTTTCATCTGCTCTCGCAGTTTTAAATCAAGTGCACCCAAAGGCTCATCAAGAAGTAAAATCGCAGGTTCTAGCACAAGCGACCTAGCTATAGCAACTCTTTGTTTTTGTCCACCAGAGAGTTGAGATACTTTTTTTCGCTCATATCCACTAAGTTGAACTCGCTCAAGCATAGAGTTAACTCTTCTTCTTATCTCATCTTTTGACATTTTTTTTCTTTTTAGTCCAAAAGCAACATTTTCACCTACATCCATCATAGGGAAAAGTGCTAGATTTTGAAAAACAAGGTTTACTGGTCTTTTGTTTGGTGATACATCTAACATATCTTTGCCATTTATCAAAAGATTACCAGAAGTTGGTTCTAAAAATCCAGCTATCATTCTAAGAAGTGTAGTTTTTCCACATCCAGAAGGTCCTAAGATAGAAAAAAACTTGCCATCTTCAACATCAAAACTTACGCCATCAACTGCTCTAAAATCACCAAAAGTTTTTTTAAGACTTTTTATTTCTAGTACATTATTCATATATTTTCCTGCAAGAAGGGAAGATTTTACCTTCCCTTGTATTATTTATTCAGATTTAATTAAATCTAAAATTTTACCTTCTATTTTCTCTAGTTTAGCAGGAACTGGTGGGTACCATTTGATATTATCAATATCTGCTTTAGAAAAAGATCTCTGAAAGTTAGCTTTTTTTTCTGGAGAAAGAAGTTCAGTTGCACCATTTGATGCAGTACCATAACCACTTTCATTTGTGAAAAGTGCTGCATTTGCAGGTTTCATGATAAAATTAATCCATTTATATGCACCCTTTACATTTTTAGATTTTGCAGGAATTGCAAAAGTATCTATCCATCCTAGAGCTCCACTAGCAGGGGCTACAAAGTCTATATCAGGATTTTCTTTGTGTAGCTTCCAGCCACCTCCATCCCAACCCATTGCGACTACAACTTCACCACTTCTCATCATTCCAAGAAGAGCGTCACCATTTGCCCAATAGTTTTTAACAAGAGGCTTGCCTTTTATTAAGTCAGCTGCTACGCCATCCATAAGTTTTTTATATGCTTTTGCGTCACTATATTTTGCAAATGGGTTATCGCCTTTTGCAAATGCCATAGCTATAAGAGTAGGTCGTTTAAGTCTATACGAGATTTTCCCTTTATACATAGGATTTAGTAAATCACTATAATCTTTTGCATAAGGAGCTAGTTTCTTATTTACAATTAATCCTGAAGTTCCATAAGCAAAAGGAGCAGCATATGATTTACCTTTTACTTTTGTATTTTTTTGAACAGCTGCAAGCATTGATGGTATGAATTCAGAGGTTTTAAGTTGTGAATAATCCATAGGCTGATAAATTTTGTATTTTGCTTGAACGGAGCTAATTCTATCTTGACTTGGTTGTGCCAAATCAAATCCGCCACCTCTTGTTGCACGAAGTTTTGCAATCATCTCTTCATTGTTAGAGTAAGTAAGCTCAACTTTGATTCCTGTCTGTTTTTCAAATTTGTCAACTAATGCTTTTGGAGCATATCCTTTCCAAGTAAGAATCCTAAGTGTTTGTCCAGCCATTAGGCTAGATGACAATAAAATGGCAGTTCCGACTGCTATGGTAGCTAGTCTCTTCATATTATCTCCTTATAAAATTATTGTTTATTATTATACATCAATAAAATAACAAACAGATTACAATATTGGTTTAAGCATTTATATAGCACTATCTAGGAGTGAATATGCTTCTTGAAGTTTATTTTCATAAACTTTTTCACTCCAACCAAAAGACTCTTTTAATATAGATGTTACTTTTTGCAAAGACTTTTTTGCTGCACCTATATCTATAAGTCCCAATCCTGTACGACGAATTAAGAAATCAAGCGGATTTCTTACAAACTCATGTTCAATACCATAGTGTATCTCAGCTTCCGATATAGGATAGTTTTCGTGAATCTTATCTTTGCCATATTTTTGGATAAAATCTGCTACAACTAAAGACTTGGAACCATAAGTTTTAAGTAAATGTTTACTAATCTCTTTTTCTAGAGATAATTTATCCAATTTTTCTTTAATAGTTTCTATATTTTGCTCACTTCCAAACAATTTGTAATGTTTTGTGCAACAAGTGTGTAGATTTTGCCTTTTTGAGAGATTTTGTGTAAAATCAATAACATCTTGAGCCATTTTTCTATAAGATGTCCATTTGCCACCAGCAATACTTATAAGATTTGATTTTGATTTTTCTATGTAATGTTCTCTCACAACTCCTTTTGTATCGTGAGTATGCTTGAGTGAGACTAAGGGTCGCAAACCACACCAAGAAGAGAGTATGTCGTTTTTTTCGATATCTATACTAAAGTACTTTCGCATATGCCTTAAAAGATACTCTATATCTTTATCATCTACTTTTGGGTGATCCACAGGAGTTGACTCTTCATCTGTTGTCCCTACCAAACATTTATCCATCCATGGAAGCATAAAAAGAACTCTTCCGTCTTCTGTTTTTGGTATCATTAGTCCTTCGTTGTTTGGTAAGAATTTTTTGTCTAAAACTATATGTATGCCAGAACTTGGCTCTACAATATCATGAGCATTTTCATCATCCATCTTTCGAATGCTGTCACAAAATACCCCTGTTGCATTTATGACAAATTTTGTTTTTATGTTGTATGTTTGATTGCTGATTTTATCTTTTACTTTCACTTCTGAAATCTTGCCATCTGTATAAATAAAGCTTATGACTTCATTATAGTTTCTAACAACACACTCTTTTTCTTTGGCACTTTGAAGTAGTGCTAAAGCCATTCTTGCATCATTAAAAGCACCATCAAAATACCTGACCCCACCTTTTAAACCCTTTTTTTTAACTGATGGAAAAATTTTCATGATTTCATTTTTACCAATTATTTGACTTTTGCCAAGCCTTCTTTTGCCAGAAATTAAATCATAAAGAGCAAGACCCGCATATATATAAGGGATTTCATACCACTTATAAAGAGGAGTAACTAAAGTTACAGAGTGTGCAAGGTGAGGAGCATTTTTTAGGAGCCTATACCTCTCCTTTAAACCCTCTTTTACTAAGCTAAATTGACTGCGGTCTAGTTTTTTAACTGCGGTTTCTAGATATCTGACGCCACCGTGTACCAACTTTGTACTTCTGCTACTTGTGCCTTCGCTAAAATCATTTTTTTCTAAAAGTAAACACTTGAAGCCTCTTAGTGTTGCATCAAGTGCAACTCCAGCTCCTGTGGCGCCACCACCTATTATCACTATATCGTATGATTCGTTATTCATCTGCTTTGATTCCTAATGCAACAAGGTAGTTTTCACTACATTTAATCGGTACTTTTTGCCCATCTTTATCTACGGAAACATAGGTAATATTTGCACTAGTTACATGTACACATCTTCTAGTTCCGTCATAAAGCCTTTGTGCATCTACTTCTACTATAACTTTAATAGAAGTATTGCCAACTTTTATAATTTTTGCATAAAAACTAACAACATCACCAACAAATATAGGTTCACGAAATTCCATAGAGTTTACTTTAACAGTAACAACTCTTATGATTGGTAAATCCCTAGTTGCAATAGCTCCAGCTATATCTATATTTGACATTATCCAGCCACCAAATATATTCCCTGATGGATTTGTATCCTTTGGCATAGCAACTATCTTTATGCGTGGTTCACCCATATCATTCATCTTACTGTCCCCTTTAAGAGGAGCGAAGCCCCTCTTAAATTCCTTGCGACTGAAGCACGAGCTGATGCTCTGTATAGAACTATTTTATTGTCATTTTGGTCGGGAGCAGAGCCCCCGTTTGATTCACGCTCTACTAAAGCACAAAACAAAGTTTCTGTATGTTTCATTTTATTGTCTCCTTTAGCTCGAGCAAAGCTCTAGTTAAATTCCTCTTAGTGAAGCTTATGCTTTGCATAGAATATATCATTTTGTTATTTCCTTTAATATAATTGCACACAATAGAAACTTCTGTATAGTTTATTTTATTGTGTCTAATAACTTAAAATAAACCATAAAAAATTCACAAAAAATTCTCCAAAAAAGCTCCGCAAATAAAAATGCAATTAACAAATAGAATCTTAGCCTTGTATTGCTTATTTTTAGATTATTTTTTTTAAAAAAATAGAGTATGATAAAAGGAATTATAATTGCCCCAAAAAAATAGACAAATCCTACGACATAAGGTGTGATTAAAAAATCAAATTTAAAGAAACTTAGCATGTGTAGTTTTTTGAAAGTGTTCTTGCGATAGCATCATTCCAGCCTGCATATAATGCTGCTCTTGTAGAATTATCCATATTTGGTTCAAATCTTTTTTCTAATGCCCAGTTTTTTGCAAACTCTTTTTGTGAGGGGTAAAAACCTTTGTACATACCAGCAAGCCATGCTACTCCTAAAGCTGTAGTTTCTAGTATTTGGGGTCTATCTACTTGTACTCCTAAGATATCAGATAAGAATTGTATAGTCCAATTTGATGCTGACATTCCACCATCAACTCTTAAAATTGCATTTTTTTTGGATATTTCATCATAAGTTGATAAGTCTGAATACATAGCTTCTAATAAATCTTTAGTTTGATATCCTACACTTTGTAAAGCTGCTTTGCAAAATTCGGCTTGCCCAGCATTTCTTGTTAAACCAAAAATAGCACCTCTGCAGTCAGCGTCCCAATATGGTGCACCAAGTCCTGTAAAAGCTGGAACTATGTAGAGTTGTTGTTTTTCATCAGCTTTTTTTGCAAATTTTTCAGTTTGACTTGCCTCTTTTATGATTTGAAGTCCATCTCTTAGCCATTGCACTATGGCTCCTGCAACAAAAATAGAACCCTCAAGAGCATATGTAGTTTTATTTTCAAGTTGATATGCGATAGTAGTTAACAGTCTATTGTTGGATAAAACCATATTTTCTCCTGTGTTTAGAAGAGCAAAACAGCCTGTACCGTATGTTGATTTAAGCATTCCAGGCTCAAAGCAAGCTTGACCTATAGTTGCGGCTTGTTGGTCTCCCGCAACTCCGCATATTGGTATCTCCATACCAAATATATCCTCTTTAGTGCAACCAAAATCATCAGCACAGTTTTTTACAATTGGCAACATTTTCATGGGAATTTCTAGTATAGAGCAAATTTCTTTATCCCATTTGCCTGTTTTTATATTATAAAGCATAGTTCTTGCAGCATTTGTTGCATCAGTATAATGGTATTTGCCACCAGTTAATTTCCAAATCAGATAAGTATCTATGGTTCCAAAAAGTAACTCACCTTTGTTTGCTAACTCTTTTGCTCCTGTAACATTTTCTAATATCCATTTGAGTTTTGTTCCGCTAAAATAAGGGTCTAATAAAAGACCTGTTTTTTCTCTAATTAATTTTTCAAATCCTCTTTTTTTTAGAGCATTGCAAAAATTAGATGTTCTTCTGTCTTGCCATACTATAGCATTATAGATAGCATTTCCAGTTTTTTTATCCCACACTACGGTAGTTTCTCTTTGATTTGTGATTCCAATAGATATGATATTTTGAATATTTATTTTAGCTTTTTTTATCACATCTTTACTTGTAGAAACTACTGTATTATAAATATCATTTGGATTATGCTCAACCCAACCAGATGCTGGAAAATGTTGAGGAAATTCTTTTTGAGAAATAGCTGTAATTTTCATATTTTTATCAAACAATATAGCGCGACTTGAAGTAGTACCTTGATCTATCGCTAAGATGTAGTCCATATCATAACCCCTTTTTTACTAAGAAAAGCCCAAGAAAAACTCCTCTTGCTAAAGCTACTTCTTTGATGAAAATATTTTTTGCAAAGAGGGGAAACCCCATCTTTGCATTTTGTTCATGTTGTCTATTTAGACCATGATTTGATTAGTTCATCATAAGGAATTGTTATTGGTTTTGGTTTTTCATTAGCTAGTTTTGGCTTTGGAGCACCTGGTTGTGCCAACCAATATGCTGCACCTTTTGCCTTGCCAATTCTAGGACCAATATCTCCTTGAACACCTGATCTTTGTATTCTTTTCATAACTTTTTCTTGGGCTTTACATAGTGAATCTAAAGCTTGTTGAGGAGTTTTTGCACCAGAAGACGCATCCCCAATATTTTGCCACCATAGTGGAGCTAGTTTTGGATAATCAGGAACATTTACACCCGTAGGAGTCCAAGCAACTCTAGCAGGGGATCGATAAAACTCAATCAAACCACCAAGTTTTGGAGCTCTTTTTGTAAATGATTTGTCATAGATTGTTGATTTCCTTATAAAAGTCAGTCCTACTTGAGATTTCTTAACATCTACTGTTTTAGAAGTTACAAATTGTGCATATAACCAAGCAGCTTTTGCTCTTTTTAAAGGAGTTGATTTAAGTAGTGTCCAAGACCCACAATCTTGATAACCAACTTTCATACCCTTTTTCCAGTAAGCACCATGAGGTGAAGGAGCCATTCTCCACTTTGGAGTTCCATCAGCATTCACTACAGGAAGACCTTTTTTGACCATATCAGCTGTAAATGCTGTGTACCAAAATGCTTGTTGAGCAATTTGTCCTTGAGCAGGAACTGGCCCAGCTTCTGAAAAAACCATGCCAGCAGCTGATGGCGGTGAATATTTATGTAGCCATTCAATGTATTTTTTAATTGCATATACAGCAGCTGGAGAGTTTGTTGCTCCTCCTCTTGCCATACAAGAACCAACAGGTTGAAATTTTTTATTTACTCTAATTCCCCATTCATCAACAGGTAGTCCATTTGGTTCGCCTGGGTCTCCCATACCTGCCATTGACATCCATGCATCTGTAAATCTCCAACCAAGTGAAGGGTCTTTTTTACCATAATCCATGTTTCCATATACTTTTTTACCGTCAATCACTTTGCCTGTAAAGAATTTTGCTATATCTTCATAAGCTGACCAGTTTACAGGAACACCTAAATTGTATCCATACTCCTTTTTAAATTCTGCCATAATCTTTGGATTTGTAAACCAATCTTGTCTAAACCAGTATAGATTTGCAAATTGTTGGTCTGGAAGTTGATATACTTTACCATCAGGTCCAGTTGTAAATGAAATACCGACAAAATCTTTGATATCTAGACCAGGGTTTGTGACATCTTTACCATCACCTTTCATCCAATCAGTTAGATTTCTAACTTCTTTATATCTCCAATGAGTACCTATAAGGTCTGAATCATTTACATATGCATCATAAATATTTCTACCTGTTTGCATTTGAGTTTGTAATTTTTCAATTACATCTCCTTCACCAATATAATCATGAATTACTTTGATGCCAGTTATGTCATAAAATGCTTTTGCAAGGACTTTACTCTCATAGATATGAGTTGTAAGAGTTTCAGAAACTACCCTTATAGTCATACCTTTATAAGGTTTTGCAGCATTTTTAAACCATTCAAGCTCTTTCCTTTGTTGAGCTTTTGTTAGAGAAGATGGCTGAAATTCCTTTATCCACTTTCCAATCATATCCCCAGCACCAAAAGCCGAAGAACCCATACCCACTAGCAACGCAACTGCTAATGCACCTGTTTTGAATTTAAAATTCATCATAAATCTCCTTTTAAAATTTATTTTTTTAAATTTTATACCCAGCGAAAAACTGCTAAAGCATAAAAAAAACAGACTACCAAGCCTCCATAGATAGGGGCACCAAAAAATCCTAGCCAAGCAATGCAGATAAATGCTGAGCCTAAAAGGCTAAGAAAAAGGCGATCCCCTCTTGTCGTTTCAATTCGCAAAATACCAACCCTTGGCATTTCTGGTACTTTAATTGCCCAAATTGTCATAATAATTAATATAGTAAATATTAATATAAAAAAAATTGCTGTCTCTTTTGTCCAAGCCATCCAAGATAAATCCATTGTGGAACCTCCTTAAACCCTACCTAGGGCAAAGCCCTTGGCGATATGATTTCTAACAAAATATATAACTAAAATTCCTGGGATAATTGTTAAAATTCCAGCTGCAGCCAAAACTCCCCAGTCAATTCCTGTGGCAGAGACTGTGCGGGTCATTGTAGCGCCGATTGATTTGGCATTAACTGAAGTTAGAGTTCGACTTAAGAGTAACTCTACCCAAGAAAACATAAAACAAAAAAACGCAGTTACCCCTATACCAGAAGCAATTAATGGCATAAATATCTTTCTAAAAAATCTAAAGAAACTATAGCCATCTATATAAGCTGTCTCATCTATCTCTTTTGGGACTCCTCTCATAAAACCTTCAAGAATCCAAACAGAAAGAGGAACATTAAACAGAGTATGAGCAAGTGCTACCGCCCAATATGTATCAAACAAACCTATGCTAGAGTAAAGTTGAAAAAATGGCAAAGCAAAAACTGCAGGTGGAGCCATTCTGTTCGTGAGTAGCCAGAAAAATAAATGTTTGTCTCCCATAAAGGTATATCGACTAAAAGCATAAGCTGCAGGAAGTGCAACTGCTAAAGAGATTACTACATTAATGGCAACATAAGACATGGAGTTTATGTATCCCATATACCAACTAGGATCTGTGAAGATAGTGACATAATTATGAAAAGTAAATTTGTTTGGGAACATCGAAAAAGTTCCTAAAATCTCTCTATTTGTTTTGAAGCTCATATTTAGTAGCCAGTATATTGGCAGCATTAAAAAAACTATATAAAAAAACATTATAATTGGTGATTTTTTAGACTTATTCATTATATAGCTCCTTTCTTATCCATATTTGTCATGACGGTAAAAAATATCCAAGATACAAGCAATACAATTAAAAAATACATGAGTGAATATGCCGAAGCTGGACCTAAATCAAATTGTCCAAGTGCCATATTTACTAAATCAATTGATAAGAATGTTGTAGAGTTTCCAGGTCCTCCTCCTGTTAGCACAAAAGGCTCGGAATAAATCATAAAACTATCCATAAACCTCAATAAAACCGCAATAAGCAAAACCCCACTCATTTTTGGTAACTCTATGTATCTAAAAACACTCCATCTCGAAGCTTGGTCTATTTTTGCAGCTTGATAGTAAGCATCAGGAATAGACTGAAGACCAGCATAACAGAGCAAGACGATAAGTGAAGTCCAATGCCAAACATCCATTATGATAATAGTAATCCAAGCTGAAAATACATCTTGAGCGTAGTTGTATTCTATACCTAAACTTGCCAATGTATGTCCTAATAGCCCTATGTCTTTTCTTCCAAATATCTGCCAAATGGTGCCAACAACATTCCAAGGTATTAGCAATGGTAATGAGATGATGACTAAACAAAATGAAGCCCAGAAACCTTTTTTTGGCATATTTAAAGCTATAAAAATCCCTAATGGTACCTCTATGAGCAAAATTATAGTAGTAAGAAGGGATTGCCTTGCAAGTGATTCGTGCATTCTCTCAGAATGTATGATTTCATAAAACCAATCAAGTCCTACCCATGTAAATACATTATTTCCAAAAGTATCTTGGACAGAGTAGTTAATCACAGTCATCAAGGGAATAACAGCTGAAAATGCAACCAATAAAAAAACTGGTAAAACAAGAAACCATGCCTTTTGATTTTGAGTTTTATTCACTTTTTACCTCCTGCGAATTAACTAACCAGCCATCTTGGTATACAAAGATATGGTTTGAATCAAATGATGCGTATTTTGTATTTTTTGTGATTTTTGTATCTTCAGAAGCGATTATATTTATGTTTATATTTTTATGTTTTGCTCTTACAATTTTGTGGTATCCAATATCTTCAATACGGGTTATTTCTATCTGTATATCCCCTTTTTCTTCGCTTAGTTTTATAAATTCTGGTCTAATACCAAGCTCAATTTTACCAGAAAGATTTTTATATATTGAACTTAGTTTTATCTTTGTGTCACCTAGTTGTGCGATATTTTCTAAAATGTTTACTTCAAAGATATTCATGCCAGGTGAACCGATAAAGAAACCGACAAAAGTATGAGCAGGTTTTTCAAACAACTCTTGAGGAGAGCCAACTTGTACAATGATGCCATCATCCATAACAACTACTTTATCTGCAAAAGTTAATGCTTCTGTTTGGTCGTGAGTAACAAAAATCATTGTATGAGAAAACTCTTCATGAAGAGCTTTAAGTTGCGTTCTTAATTCCCATTTTACATGAGGGTCTATTACTGTTAATGGCTCATCTAGCAAGATAGCATTTACATCTTCTCGTACCATGCCTCTGCCTAAACTTATTTTCTGTTTTGCATCGGCACTTAAACCACTTGCTTTAATGTCAAGTATATCTTCCATGCCTATTGATTTTGCTATGGTTTCAACTCTTTGTTTTATGTACTTAGAGTCGGCACCACGGTTTCTAAGAGGAAATGCAAGATTTTTTCGAACGCTCATTGTGTCATATACTACAGGAAATTGAAATACTTGTGCTATGTTTCTATCTACTGTATCTGATTGTGTTACATCTTTGCTGTCAAAAAAAACTTTTCCTTGTGATGGGATTAAAATACCAGAAATTATATTTAATAAGGTAGTTTTTCCACAACCAGAAGGCCCAAGTAGTGCATATGCTGCTCCATCTTCTAGTGTAAGGTTAATTTTTTGTAAAGCATAATCACCTTTTGATTGCGGATTTTTCAGATAAGAATGTGCCAAATTTTTAAATATTATCTTTGCCATTCTGACACTCCTTATGGTTATTTATTGAAGAAAATGCAGGTTCAATCAAAATACCGTCTTGTGAAAATACAAATATATATCTAGTATCAAGATAAACATCTATATCAGAGTTAAAATTAAGCTGATGTACTCCGTTTATCAAACCAATCCAGTAATTATTGTCGTGTGTTATGTGTAAGTAAGTTTCTGAGCCTGTGATTTCTGTTACATTTAAATGAACGGGTATTTTTATAGCTTGTGCTGAATATTTTTCTATTTCAAGATAATTGGGTCTAAATCCTGCTAAGTATTCACCATCAGGAAGTTTTAAAATGGAGTTGCTAGCTAGTCCCTTTTTTCCATTATCAAAATATATATAATCACCACTTTTTTTCATCTTAAAAAAGTTCATAGATGGATTGGAAAATACCCTAGCTGTTGTGGAGCTATTTGGAAAATGATATACATGTAAACTGTCACCAAATTGTGTAATTCTGCCTTCCCAAAGGGTTGCAACATTACCACCAAGCAGTAAAGCCTCTTCGGGTTCTGTTGTTGCATAAACAAAAATTGCACCCGATTCTTCAAATATTTTTGGAATCTCTTCTCTTAACTCCTCTCTTAACTTATAATCTAAATTTGCCAAAGGTTCATCTAATAAAACTAAGCCCGAGCCTTTTACTAGTGCCCTAGCAAGAGCACATCTTTGCTGTTGACCACCAGAGAGCTCTAAAGGTTTTTTGTTTAATTCACTTGTTAGATGTAATAAAGCGGCAGTTTTTCTAACAGCAAAATCTATCTCATCTTTACTTTTTTTCATAAGACGCAATGGTGAGCTTATATTGTCATATACGCTCATTGCAGGATAGTTTATAAATTGTTGATATACCATAGCGATTTTTCTTTTTTGGACTTTCACGCCAGTTACATCTTTGCCATCCCATAAAATTTGACCAGTTGAGGGTATATCTAAACCAGCCATAATTCTCATAAGTGTTGTTTTACCAGATTGTGTTCTGCCAAGCAGAACATTCATGGTTCCATTCTTTAGCGTTAGGTTTGTGTTATATATATGCATTTGCCCATTTACACGCATAGATACATTTTTAAGTTCCAATGACACTTTATGCCCCCAATTTTATTTAGAAACATAACTAATTAACTCCTACTTAAAGGTGTTTTAGCCTGTATCTGGTCATAATATCATAACAATCTTAAAAATCTATAATAAAAAAAGTCTATTTTTTGTAAAGCAAAGAGCAAAACTATTTATTGATATCTTGTATTTATTCATCGTATAGCCCAAAATAACATACAATTAGTAAATATCAAAAAGAGTTTAATCTAGCTAAACATATGAATATTATTATTTAGGTTTGATTTTATTTTTGTCAATAATGTTAGATAAGAAGGTGAGATATTTCAAAAAGTAACACTTTGGTGGTTATTGTTCTACATTCTCATATACTGTTACTTGGTCTCTTCCATTTTGTTTTGAGGTATAAAGTGCTTTATCTGCTTTTTCAAAGAGATTATCAATGGTATCGTTATTTTTAAGTATTGAAATGCCTAAGCTGACTGTTATATGTATATTTTTATCTTGAAACTTTAAATTATTTTTACTTACCTGAGCTCGAATTTTTTCAGCTACTTGTAGAGCTTTAGTTTTATCTGTATTGCTTAGTATGATAGCAAACTCTTCTCCCCCAACTCTTCCAAATAGGTCACTTTCTCTAATATTTTTAGAGACAACATTTGCAAAATTTTTCAAGACTTCGTCACCAACCATATGTCCATGTGTATCATTTACTTTTTTGAAATAATCCAAATCTAGCATGATAAAAGATGCTAGCTTGTTCTCTCTTTTGGCGATAGAGATGTATTGAGCTCCTACATCAAAAAAATTTCTTCTACTTCTAGCACCTGTCAGCATATCTGTAGAGGCCAATATCTGAAGTTCCTTGTTTTTATCTTCAAGAATTTTATTATATTTTTTTAGAGTTTTTTCTCTAAAAATAAATAAAATTAATCCAAAAATTATAAAACCGCCAATATACATGAAAATTTTATAGTTAAATCCTTGATCGTATTTTATAGATATCCAATGGTTCATAATTTTTTGTTTTTGTTCTTCATTTATACTATTGATAGCTTTATTAAGAATACTTAAAAGAGTAGTATCATCTTTTCTAACCCCAATTCCTAATTTCCATTTATTGTTTAATTTTCCAGCGATTTTTAATTCACCAAAATAACTTTTTTGTAATTCATACCCGATGGATAAAAAGGTATCGATAAAACCATACAATTTTCCTTCATATACCATTTGTAAGCCTTGTTGAATTGAGTTGACTTCTATCAAATGTATGCCAGGGTATTTTTTCCTTAATAACCCAGTAAAAGCATAACCCTTTGTGATACCAAGCTTTTGAGATTCTATAGATTTTAGATTATTAATAAAAATTTTATCTAATTTAGTGGCGATTACTAAAGGGGTAGAAAGATAAGGTTTGGTAAAATTTAGATACTCTCTTCTGCTCTTTGTATCTACTGCAAGAGATAAGATGTCACACTTTTTACTTTTTGCATAAGCTATAGATTGAAGCCAATTTTTGGTTGGAATTAATTTTATAGGAATGCCGATATACTTTTGTATTAATCTAAAATATTCAGCACTAATACCTATATGCCTACCATTTTTTATCATTTCTAGTGGCATCCAGTTTGGATCTACACACATAGTAATCACTTTTTTCTTATTTTGAAGATAATTTATTTCACTAGGATTTAGTTTTGTTTCGGTATTTTCTGCATGATATATAAATTTTTTTAGTACATTTATATCTATTGTTTCCCCAATAATACCATACATAGCGATAATATTATTGAGTTTATTCTGTTTTATCTTACCAAAATTACTACTATTAATACCACTTAATTTTATCATTTGTTTGGCTTCAAATTTTAATTTATCGTAACTAAAATTTTGAGTATTATATTTTCTTCGTATCAACTTAATTGTTTCATCTATATGACTAAATGCATATCTCCACCCTTTAAGGGAAGCTTCTAAAAAGTTTTTTACCCTTTGAGGATGGTTGCTTAACTCTTTTTCGGATGTGAAAAGTATATCACTATAAAAGTTAGCACCAAAGTTCATGGAGCTTATAAGATTGTATTTGATTCCTCTTTTTTGCATTGTGTATGGCTGATCCGTTTGATAAACAGCGTAAGCATCTATTTTTTTATTTATCAGACTATCTAAAGTAAAAGTTATGGGAATTTTTTGTAAATTATTTGGGTTAATCATATTTGCATAAAACATAGCTCTTATATAAGGATTTTTAAAAAAAGCCTTTGTTGCCATTATCTTTTTATTTTTTAAATTTGCAATTTTTGTGATACCAGAGCTTTTAAGAGTCATAAGAGCTAGTGGCGAGTGTTGAAATATAGCAGCTAAAGCAACAACTGGTGCGCCATTTGATCTTTCCAAAATGATAGATGAATCAAGTATGCCGTAAGTTGTTCTTCCACTGACCACATCATTAACTATATCTTGATGATTAAAATCTTTAATATCAACATCAAGTCCTGCGTTTTTGTAAAATCCTTTCTCTTTTGCCATATAGTATCCAGCAAATTGAAAGGCTGGTTTCCACTTAAGTTGTAGCGATACCTTCTCCAAAGTAGTCGAAGCTAAAACTGTCGATATAAGTATAAAAAATGATAAGATAAATAGCCGTCTCATAATTTTTCCTTTATTCTACACCACTATTGTATCATAGGTTTTCTTGAGTAATATTAACTCCTCGTCTGTTTTGTGTACTTATATATGTCTCCATATCGTAAACCCACTGTTGTAAATCTTTCATATCACTATATGCACAAAAAGCCTTGTCTAGGAACTCTTGAGTGAAAAATATATCATCTATTTTAAAAATTTTATATGCGAATATTGCTCCAAATAGTGTCAAATATATAAATTTATCACTTTTATCAAAAATTTGTGGAACTCTTTTGTATTTTGTCTCAGGCAAGCTATAGCCTTTTGAAATCAGTTTTTGGAGTATATGATGGAGCTTTTCTCTTTGTCTTATATCTTGGATATACTCTCTATAACCTTTGAGCAAGGGTGGTTTGAAAGCTCTTATGCCAGAGGCTATAAAATACTCATTTTCATCATAGTGCATATAAAAACTACTACTTTGCATCCTATGAGCTCTCCCTTGCCAAAAAAGAAGTCCGATTTTGCTCTTTAGGGGAGTCTTATCTTTGCTAAATCTTATATCTCTATATATGCGAAATAAGGAACCACCAACTTTTGGAAGAGCATTGATGGTGGGAACTAGGATTTGAAGCGTTTCACCCATGTCTTTAATGAAGGATATATTTGGCTTTAATATATTTTTCTCCCAAATATATCTATGAAGCTCAAACCACTCTTTTGAGTTATTTTGCTTTAGCTCTTTTAAAAATTCAATACCCTCTTTTTTAAAACCAGTAAATTGCATTAGATGACTAGAGCTTTTTGCTCTTTTTTATAGATTTGAGCTACTATAGAGCTATATGTATGTCCTTCTTCTTTTAATTCATGCAATAGAGCATTAGCATCTTTTTGACAAACAGCTATAAGTAGGCCACCTGAAGTTTGTGCATCATAGAAAAATATCTCATTTTTATACTCTTTTTTTGCTTGAACTTTGTCTTTTAGATATGCCATATTGTTATAAGTACCAGCTGGTATGATGCCCATATTTGCTAGTTCAAATGCTTTTTCTAGTATAGGGATTGAGTCAAAATCAAACTCTATTGTGACGCTTTTATCGGCCATTTCATATGCATGACCAGCCAAACCAAAGCCTGTGACATCTGTGCAAGCACTTACATCATACTTCTTCATGATAAGCGATGGCTTGTAGTTTAATGTTGATAATATGGAGGCTACTTTTTTCACAGTTTTTGCATCTACCATATCAGCCTTTATACCTGTTGTTAAAACTCCCATGCCAAGAGGTTTTGTTAAGATTAAGAGATCTCCAACTCTTGGAGTGTTGTTTCGATAAATTTTTTTTGGATGTACAAAACCGCTAACACTCAAGCCATAAAGCATCTCAGGAGTTTCGATTGTATGTCCACCAACCACGATGCCACCACACTCTCTTACTTTGTTTTGACCACCATCTAATATCTCCCTTAGAACCTCTTTTGGATGGTGGCATCCATCAAAGCCCACCACATTCATAGCTGTTGCCACTTGTGCACCCATAGCAAAGATATCACTTAGAGAGTTTGCTGCTGCTATTTGTCCATATGTGTAAGGGTCGTCAACAACAGGTGTGATGATATCGACTGTTTGCACAAGTGCTTGGTCTTCATCTATTTTATAGACTGCCGCATCATCACTAGAATTTAATCCTACCAATACATTTTCATCACTACAATCTAATCCACCAAGAGCTAATGTAAGCTCACCCGGAGCTAGTTTGGCGGCTCAACCTGCAGCTTTGACAAATTTTGTCAGTTTTGCATCATTGTTTAATTTTCTCAAATTTTTCCTTTATAGGGAAACTACATCTGTATTTAAAAGCATATCAACCGAATCGTAAGCATTGCCGATTTCACCTACTTTTAACTCATCTGCAGGAATTTTATAATAGTTTAGACAAAGTCCACAACTATATACATTAACCCCTCTTTTTTCAAACTCTTTTAGGCTCTGTATCAAATCAAGATTTTCATCTTTTGTAGTTAAAAATACACCTTCATTTACAAAAATCAGATTTTTTGGAAGTGCTTTAAACTCGAGCATTGTTTTTAAAAAGCCCTTCATCAAAGTCACTCCAAGTTCACCATTTCCTATTTTATCACTTTTAACAAAAACAGTTTTGTTTAAAAATTTCTCTTCTTTGCTTGGGATTATAGCACACTCATAGCCTTTTATAATAGTGATTAGAGTTTTGCCGCCGTCTAACTCTTTGATTTGAGTCTCATATCCACTTTTTGAGGCAAATCTTTTGATATTTTCAAGTGATGAAATAGAGTTGACGATAACTTCTAGAAAAGAGTTATCCTCTAGCTCTTCAAGTGCCTTTTTTGTATCTAGTACGGGTTTTGGACAAGCCAAATCACAACAATCAATCTTCATGTTTTTTCCTTTAAATAAAAAATTTACTATATTACATGTGATTAAAAAGCGAAGTAAAAAGCAGTATGCTTCTTCATGTATGTCTGAACTCAGATCTTAATAGCATATAAAATTATATAATTATAAGGGTAAAGTTTAGATTAATTTTTGTTACTATTTATATAAATTTGCTATACTTTCACACCATGATAAGAAAACTATTTAAAAAGAGCAATAAAAAAACAAAACTAGATAAATTTATAAAAAAATACAACATACCTCGAGAGTATCTTTCTGTAAATAGAAAAGCGATCACAAGAGGTCTTTTGGTCGGTATCTTCTGGGGTTTTATACCTATGCCTTTTCAAATGTTAGCGGTTTTAGGTATGACCCCAATAGCAAGATTTAATGTCCCAATAGCTATAAGCATGGTGTGGCTTAGCAATCCTATTACGATGCCTTTTATGTATTATATGGAGTATCTTACAGGCTCTTTCATATTGCGAATGCCCCATTTAAGGGTTGAATTAAATATGCATTGGTTTGAAAATAATCTTGGAAATATATTTATACCACTATATACGGGTACATTTTTTTATGCAGTTTTCGTCTCTATCGGTGTATATTATGCAGTAGATTGGCTCTGGATTCGTTCAGTAAAAACAGAGAAAAGACACGCAAAAAGAAAAAGAAACTCCAAAAAATAATCAACAATTGAGCTTACGCTAAACTTTCGCAAATCGGTCTTAAGGATATTTATCTTACTCTATTGTTTATGAATCTAATGGCTAAAAATATACCAACGGATACTAGTATCATAGATGCTGCTACGGGGGCAGAGTATTTTAATCCAAAACTATTAAATCTGTCATATATCAAAACTGGAGCTACCATTGGATGATATGCTATGATAACTACTGCTCCAAACTCTCCTAAGCCTCTGCTCCACATCATCAAAGCTCCATTTAGTATGTCATTTCTTGCATTTGGTAGAGCTATAGAGAAAAATACCCAAAATCGATTGGCTCCTAGAGTTCGGGCTACATGTTCATACTTTACATCTACTTTTTTAAAACCCTCTTTTGCACCGTTTATTAAAAATGGAGCTGAGAGAAACATCATAGCACTCACTATGCCAGTAGTTGTATCGATGAAATTGAAGTAGCCGTTGCTAAAAGCTATCAAAAGAGCAATTCCAGCTGCGGTGTGAGGTACCATGACTGGAATATCCAAGATTGCTTCAAACATAGACTTCCCCCAAAATTCGTGTCTTGCGATGAGGTAAGCTAGTGGAATTCCTGTAATACAGACAAAAACAACAGCATAAAATGCACTTTTTAGGGTCAAAAATATACTATTATAAACCTCTTTATCTTGCATGCTTTGAACTATATTTGTAAAACCAACAGTTAAAAAAAGTTTGATTAGTGGAACAGTTAAAAACAGAACTAAAATAGAGCCCAAAAAAATAAAAACTAGTAAAAATCCTCTATCTTTCATATAAATGTCACATCCTTTTTATCTATATATATGTTTGTTTTATCACCCTCTTTTAGGATTTTGCCATCAAACACACTCTCATGCACTTTGCAAAAAAATGTTTCGTTTCCTACTTTGGCAAATACTTTATAGTGATCACTAATGCCCAAAATATTTTCAATTGTGCAAGCAAAACAGTATAAATCATCTCTATTTTTATCTCCAAATTTTATACGACTAGGATCAATGGTAAAAAATTTATCTTTTTGGTTAAAACCCAAGAGTGAAGTTGGAAAGAGATTTTTAAAACCCAAAAATCTTGCTACTTCTATGTTGCGAGGTTCATTTAAAACTTCATAAGCTCCACCTGTTTGTAAGATTTTCCCATCTATTAAAACAGCTACTTTATCGGCTAAAAAAGAGGCTTCTCTAAAGTTGTGTGTTACATGTAAAATAGTTATATCATATCTTTTGATGATATCCTTTAGAGATTTCATGATAGAGTTTCTAAATGTTGGGTCAACCGCACTTAAAGGCTCATCTAAAAGCAGTAGTTTAGGTCTTGAAAATATAGCTCTTGCGATTGCAATCCTTTGTCTTTCCCCTCCACTTAAGTGTTTTGTGTCTCTATGAAGTAGGTTTTTGATTTGCAAAAATTCTACTAAATCATCAAAAAGTTCATCCATATTTTCTATATTTTTGTACCTTGCAGAGTATCTTATATTGTCTCTTACGCTCATGTTTGGAAAAAGTAAAAAGTTTTGGTAAACAAATCCAAAGTTCCTTTTTTCAGGTGGAAGATTTGTGATATCAACCCCATCAAAATAGATATTGCCCTCTATTTTTTGTAGTCCAGCTATGGATTCTAAAAGCATGGTTTTACCACTTCCTGTTTGTCCCAAAAGCACAAAGTATGAATTTTTTTTAATCTCAAAACAAAGTTTATGCAAAACAAAGCTATCTTTTTTTAAAAATATATTTTCAACTTTTAACATTACTCCCCTTATGAGTTTTAAAAAGGAGCCAGGCTCCTTTTTAAAACTTTTACTTTAATATACTCGCATCGCCTGTTATGATTGGTGGATTTATTGCACCTTGTCCGTTTTGCTTCATGATAGCTTGTCCTTGTGGAGATAGTACAAAGTTTACAAACTTAACTGCTCCTTCTTTATTTCTTGGTAAATTCTCTTTTTTATTTTGTACAACAGTTATACCATAAACCATAGCTGAGCCTTTTTTGAGTATCCAGGTTCCTGGCTTTTTACCACTGATTTCAAATGTAGCTTGTTTATAATATTTTGCAAATTTACTGCTTTTTAAATTTATTTGTGGCGGAAGATTTATATATTTAAGCTTGTGTTGAGCAGCAACTGATTTGTAAATATAGAGATAATCATATGCTCCTGCTTCTAAAAGTCCAAGCAAATCTGTCTCTTTAGGCCTAACTATTACTTTGTTTCTCTTCTCTTCTCCGTTTTTGTAATTTTTTCCATAACCTAAAAGTTTATTATAAAAATCTGGTTTATTATAGTATATACCTGCTAATTTTGTAACTAACATGCTTCTATATCCACAAGGGTCTAAATTTGGATTTGAGTGTCCTATTTTTACACCCTTTCTTAATAGAATATCAGTCCAATTTTTGGCATTTATTTCATTGCTATATTTTGAATGACTAGTATAAGCTATGACTAATTCATTTGTAGCAAAATGGGCATCAAACTTTGCAAATTTGGGTATCAAAAGATTATCAATAACTTTATATGCTGCGCTTGCCATAACATCTGCGGGTTTGCCGATATCTGTTATCTTTCTAGCACTTGCTCTGCTACCTGCAGCCTCAAGAACAACATTATATTGTGGGTATTTTGCCTCAAAAGCTTTTTTCATTTGTGTAAAAGGTACTGCTAAACTACCTGCATGAAAAACTACAATTTTTTGTTGTGCAAACAGTAAAGTTGCAATAAATACTAATCCTAAAATCAATCTTCTCATCTTGCCATCTCCTTTTAATATGCAATTTTTGCATATTAGTATATAGTAATTTATATATAAATCATATATACAGTATGATTAGTTTTTAAAATCTCTTTCGTTTCTTGGTTTTAAAAACAACTCTTTAAATCTCCTATTTGCATACTCTTCAATTTCTGTTTGAAGTTGCTTGTATTTGCTTATATATTCATTTGCTAGTGGGGTTAGAGTTGTTCCTCTATCAATTCCACCACCTTTTTGTGTTATAACTAAAGTGTCATCTAAATTTTGTTGTAGCAGTTTTATATGTGACCATGCTTTTTTATAATTCATTTCTAGATTTTGTGCAGCTTTTGCAATTGAACCTACTCTTTGTATCTCTAAAAGTACTTCTGTTTTTCCTTTACCAAAAAGAAGTTCTTTTTTCTCGTTTTCCATCCAGGTTTTTGTTTTTAGATAGAGTCTGGTTCTTCTTTTCTCTTTAAAACAACCAAGTTCACAATAATTTACATCTATATTTCTAACTTCTAGAGTTCCTCTTATGGCTTTTAGTCCAATCCCACCTGCTAAGCTTCTAGCATTTGTACAAGTTATTTTATTCTCTTTATTTAAAAAAGGTTTTAATCTATCATAAGCTTCTTTTGAAAATTCACCTTTGGTGAGTTTGCCAAATTGACCAAGACCACACTCGCTTATACGAATATTTAGCTCTTTAGTTCTTTTGCCAATATCTGCTATAGAAATCTTGGTTTTTGCAGCTATTTTATAAGCAGCCGCACATTCAAGTTTGCCATTTTTATTTAAAGCATTTTTTATGAAATTATCTATTTTATACATTTATTCTCTTTGGGTGACGATATATATTCATCTTTTCACCTCTTACAAATCCAATAAGAGTTAACCCAAATTTATCGGCTATATTTACACCTCTGCAAGTTGATGCAGTTCTGGATGCTAGGATTGGTATCTGGTGCATTACAGCTTTGGCTACCATTTCTGAGCTTAACCTTCCGCTTACCATTAAAAAAGTCTTACTCATATCAATTTTCGCTATTAGAGCTTTGCCAACTGCTTTGTCTATAGTGTTGTGTTGGGCTATATCTTCACCTATAAAGTAAACATTTTCATCAAGGTACAATTTTGCAGTATGAACACACCCTGTTTGCTCATAGAGTGGACATTGGGCATAAAACTCGCTCATCTCTTTAAATAGAAGTGATGCATTTATACTCAAATCACTTTTTATTACTTTTGCCTCTATAGCTTTTAAAGATATTTGAGTGCTAACACCTTTGCCACAACCACTCACTATTACACCCTCGGTATCTAGTTTATCTATGCTTTTTTCATTCACTTTTGCTTTTATATATACTTTAAACACTTTTTCATTTATATTTTTTAGTTCAGTTTTTTCTATATCTTCTATTTTTTCTATGATATTTTCACTTATCAAGTAACCAACTGCTAATTCTACCTGATCAACAGGTGTGCCCATAAGTGCACCTATATATCTTTGGTTTACATAAATTTCTAATTTTATCTCTCTAATAAGGATGTCTTCAACTATAAACTTTTTACCATTTTTAATCTTCGTGATTTTTGTTTGAAAAGTTGGTTCCATTTTTACTCCCTCTTTAGTCGATATGATATTTTTGCATATTTATTCATAAACTTAGATTAATTCTGAGGTAAGTTAATACCTCAGAATTGTATCTAATCGTCCTTAACTTTATCCTCAGATATAAAACCTTTTGTTAAAAGTTTTTTATAATAAGAACTATTTAGATATTTTAACTCGTGCACAGACTTATACCCTGTTATCATGCTGTGTAAAGAGCCTTTAATGGCAAATAATGACATATACAAATGAGTGATAAACAGAGCTAGTATAGCCATTCCCACGAAATTATGAAGTATTGCCATTATTCTTAGCAAGTCAATTTGATCCAAATTTAACCTATTTAAGACAGGGATATTGAAATCTTGAAAATACATGGCTGCACCTGAAATAATCATGACAAAACCTCCAAGTATAGCCATCCAAAACCATGTCTTTTGCCCAAAGTTAAATTTTCCAGCAGGAACTTTTATATGTTTTTTCTTTAGATATCCCCCTAATATAAATATCCATTTTGCATCAATCCTAAAAGATAGTATCATCTCTTTGACCCAGATATAAAATAGAGGAATAAATACTATTATAAACACAACTGTTCCGATATTGTGGATATATCGAGATATTCGAACAAATTCACCACCACCAAAATATTTGCCAAACATCATGATAAGACCTGTTGGTACAATCAAAACAAATGAAAGTGCAGCTATCCAGTGAATAACTCTTTGAAATAGTGGATATACCAATACACTTGGACAGTTTTCATTAAAAACCTTTTTGCCTATTATCAAATAATGAATAGCGAACACTAAAATAACACCAACCAAAATGATTGCAAACAATAATCTAAACCAATGAACTTGAAGATTTACAAAAAATTCACCCCAATTTTGGTATTGAAATATGTTGTGCAATAATTCAGGGGAGTTTAGACGACTTGTGCCGTCATAAACTCCTGTATTTTGAGATACCAATGGAACCTTGCCTAAAAATTCTCTGGCATACAAACCAAAAAAACTAAAGCAAAGTAGTAATATTTTCTTCATGGTATCTCCCTAGTTTCCGTAAGCTGTTCTCCAGCTATTTGGAGCAGATTGTACTCCATGTCCCCTTGAGGCAACTCGCTTCATATATATTCTAGATACTTCTTGAGCATCACCTACAAGAAGTGCCTTTGTCGAACACATAGCTGCACATACAGGTACTTTTCCTTCTGCTATACGATTTTGACCATATAATTTTCTCTCAGCTGCAGAGTTTGTAGGAAGAGGTCCACCTGCACAAGTGGTACATTTATCCATAACACCTCTAATTCCAAATGCACCATCTTGTGGAAATTGTGGTGCTCCAAAAGGACAAGCATATAGACAATATCCACACCCTATACACCCCTCTTTATCATGCAATACAATCCCATCTTCTCTAATATAAAAAACATTTACAGGACAGACTTGCTCACAAGGAGCATCAGTACAATTCATACAAGATATAGAGGTAGAAAACTCTTTTCCCTCTATGCCCTCATTTATTGTAACCACTTTTCTTCTGTTTATTCCAACTGGTAACTCATTTGCTTCAGCACAAGCAACACTACATCCACTACAATCAATGCAACGACTATCATCACAATAAAATTTAATTCTTGCGTAACTCATCATGCACCCCCTACGCTTTTTCTATGCGGCATAATCCGCCTTTAGTCTCAGGGATCTGAGTGATAATGTCATAACCATAGTTTGTAACAGTATTTGCACTCTCACCAACTGCGTATGGCTTAGTGCCATCTGGATAATTTGCACTTCTATCCACGCCTTCAAAGTATCCAGCAAAATGCATAGGCAAGAAGACCCTGTCCTCACCCATACTGTATGAGTAGTGGGCTTTTACCTTTATTTTTGCTCCCTCAGGTGAATAAATCCACATCATATCACCATCTTTTATACCATAATTTGCGGCAAGTCCAGGATTGAGATCGCAGAACATTTCAGGACTAAGAGCTGCTAGATATTTACTAGCTCTAGTTTCAACTCCCGCACCATTCATGTTGACCAATCTTCCTGTGATGAGGTTGAGTGGGAATTTCTTACTCCAATTCTCTTCGTCTTGTTTGGAAATATATTGTGTATCAACTCTATAATGATTTGGTTTATCTTTATAAGTTGGATACTTTTTAACCAAATCTTCTCTTGGAGAGTGGATTGGCTCTCTGTGCATTGGAATTTTATCAGGAAATGTCCATACTACAGCTCTTGCTTTTGCATTACCATAAGGTGCAATTCCAGCTTCCATACATTTTTCGGCAATTATATTGCTTTTGTCAACTTTCCAGTTTTTGCCTATCTTTTTCTTTTCGGAGGCACTAAGAGTAATACCCAAAACTTTTTCGATATTCTTAGCAGTTATCTCTGGATAGCCATTTGGATCTTTAGAGTCTTTAGGAGCAGAATTTTTTCCAGCTAGTAAATCAACGCCATCATGCTCTAATCCAAATCTATTTCTAAAGCCCATTCCACCATCTTTTACAGATCTATGGATATCATAAAGAACAGGGCTTCCTGAGTGAGTTTCGGTCCAACAAGGCCATGGAAGTCCATAATATTCACCTTTCATTGGTCCATATCCTCTTAAGCTTACTTGATCAAATTTATCCCAATTTTCTTGGTGTCTTTTTAATCTTGCTGAAGTCCAGCCAGTAAGTCCTATAGTTTTTATAATTCTTGCAATCTCATCAGTTGCATCTTCAGGGAATTTAAATGTTTTTTTATTTTCCTTGATGAGCATACCTTTTGTAAACTCGTCATAAAAACCTAATCTTTTTGCAAACTCAAACATAATATTTTGGTCTGTTTTTGCTTCGTACATTGGTTCAACCACTTGACTTCTCCATTGAGCTGAACGGTTTGTAGCAGTTACTGAACCACTTGTTTCAAATTGAGTTGCAGCAGGGAGCAAGAAGACATCGTTTTTCTTATCAGTTAGAACTGCTGCTTCATTTACAAATGGGTCAGCAAGGACTATTAATTCTAAATTGTCAAGTGCCTCTTTTACTTTTGCTTGCTGAGCGATGGAAGTAATTCCATTTCCCATAACAAACAGAGCTTTTATATTTGTTCCTGCATTGTAAATTTTATCTTCTCCAGCTTTGCCAGCTAAAACACCAGCATACCATCTTGAGAGTGTAAATCCTTTTTCATTCATCATCTTTTTGGCTTTAAATTGACCGACTAACCACTTATAATCAACGCCCCAAGATGAAGCAAAGTATTTCCAAGAGCCGTCACTTAATCCATAATATCCAGGAAGTGTATGAGAGAGACAACACATATCAGTTGCACCTTGCACATTGTCATGACCTCTTAGGATATTACATCCACCACCTTCTTCACCCATATTTCCTAGGCAAAGTTGTAAGATTGGAGCCATTCTAGTGTTTGAAGAGCCGATACTGTGTTGAGTAAGACCCATGGCCCATACTAGTGTACCTGGGTGTGATCTTGCATATACTCTTGTGATTTGCATCAATTTTTCAGCACTAACTCCAGTAACATTTTCTACAACATCAGGAGTCCATTTTGCCGCTTCTTTTCTTATTTCATCTACTCCATAAACTCTGTCATTTATGAATTCTTTGTTTTCCCAGCCATTTTTAAAGATGATATTTAGCATACCATACATAAAAGGTATGTCAGTTCCTGGCCTGATGCCAGCATACAAATCAGCTTTTGCCGCAGTTCTTGTAAATCTTGGATCTACAACGATGAGCTGAGCATTATTTCGCTCTTTTGCTTTTAAAAAATGTTGAAAACCAACAGGATGGTTCACCGCAGGATTTGCTCCAAAAATGATAATTGCTTTTGCATTTTGTATATCATTTAAAGAATTGGTCATAGCGCCATAACCCCATGTATTCGCCACACCGGCGACTGTTGCACTATGTCAAATTCGAGCTTGATGGTCTATATTGTTTGTACCAAACATTGCAGCAAATTTTCTAAAATAATATGACTGCTCTGTACTAAATTTTGCTGAACCTAAAAACATCGCAGAATCTGGTCCACTATTTTTTCTTAAATCATTCAATTTTTTAGAAATTCTTTCAAATGCAGTATCCCAACTGATACGCTTCCATTGTCCGTCTTCTTTTACCATTGGATGTTTTAATCTTACCTCTGATTTGATCATATCAATCATATCAGCACCTTTACAGCAATGTCCGCCCAAACTAATAGGGTGGTCTTGCGATACCTCTTGCCTAACCCAGACACCATTTTGAACTTCAGCTGTAACGCCACAACCTACTGAACACGATGTGCAGATTGTTTTTACAAACTTTGAACCTGGAAATGGGTCTTTTATCTCATCTTCCGTCGCTGGTCTTGTTACATTTTTGCTAGCAAATGCACTAGTGGCACCAAATGCACCTGCAATTGCAGCCATTTTCAAAAATGATCTACGACCAATCCTAGTAGAAAGAGCCTTTTGAGTACTGTTTTGCATACTTATTTCTCTCCTTTACAACTACATAGCCGAACGATAATAATCGCTCCAAGCCTCTGTTTTCTTGTAGAGAATCTCTTTTTTATTAGAGTGTCCTACAACAACGCCGTTTGAACTGTACACATCACTTTTTGAAGTAGCGGTTGCTGCTATTGCACTAGTTGCTGCGACTGCACTAGCAAATGCTGCTTTTTTCAAAAAGCTTCTTCTATCTTTTTTCATATATTTCCTCCTTACTGGGAATTAGTATTACCTCTTAACACTAAGAAGTTTTGAAAAAGAATCACTATTTTCTTTCAAAACTTCTTATACTAGGAGATTTATAAATCTCCTAGTTTCTCCTCTTTTACTTCAAAAGCATCTTCTAAACTACAAGATGTTACAAGCGAATTGGCTGCTTTTTTGATTCTATTTTCAGCCCTTCTTTGAGCCTCTTTATCACTTATAAATTCGCATGGCTCCTCTTTTTTTATCATTGTCTCTTTTGGTTTTGGTTTTTGAATTTCAAAATACATTCTTTCAAATGTTATAAAAGCATTAAGCACAATAGCCAAAGATTTATAGGCATTTGCCTTGTTATGCTCATATAAATCTGCTATAAATTCATCTATAAACTCATTTATAACTTCTTCAAATAGACAATGAGCAACACTTTCGTATTGTAATTCACCTTGTATGATAAGTTCTGTTAATTCATGCATAAAAGTAACTAAAAAACCGATACTATCTTCATTATCTTTGAATCTTTTTTCATCTCTTCTTATCTTAGTTTTTCCTAAAAAATTTTTAACAATAACTCTTTTTTTCCCGCTCTCTACGCTTTCATCATAAAAGCTAGCTGTATCTCTGATAATTTTTGTTTCAGGATTACTAAAGAGCTCATCATATTCTAATGATAACTTCTTGCTCCCATATGTTTGTATAAAATCTCTAATCTCTTTTAAAGCTTCACCTGAGTTTTCATCAAGAGGGGCTTCTATAAGCCTATTTAAAACCTCTACAATATCATCATATCTATCTTCGTCAGAGCTAAAAACAAACATTTTGCTCATCAAGCCATAGTAGATTGACCTTGCCTTGTTAACCGATTTTTTATCCATGAATTGCCCCCTTTTTCATCTGTGCTTGGAGTACTACTTTTGGTTTGCAATTGGCACAACAATACAGAGTTCTTATCCTAATTTCATCGTCTCCAAACATAGGTTTCATCATATTTGCTATTTTTTCTACTGCTTTTTTTGGTGCAAATTCGACTCCGCACTCTATACACTTAAAAAGTTCATCTTTTGCTATTATATTTTGTACGAAGTAGGATGGTTTTAGAGATATTTCATCTTTTATAATGCGTAAACAATCGGCTTCAGGGCAAACTACTTCACAATAAGTACAATTTGTACAAACACTTGGATTAAATCTAAGTGAATTGTCTTTAGGATGAGCGGTTAATGCTTTGACATTACAAGCTCCTACACAACTTAAACAAAGTGTGCAATTCTCCTCTTTGATAATCACATCTCCATAATGCACATGCTCGCCAGTTTTTACAATACCTAAATCATCTTTACCAACTAGATAAGCAAGCCTAGCTGAAAAAATCTCTCTCTTTTTCATATTATTTTCGTTTATTCCATATTTACACTCAGGGATAGATTGGATATTGTTAAAGGCATCTTTTAATTCATCTTCATCTTTGCATACAAATACCGCTTTTTTATCATACTTTCTTCCAAATATTTCGTTGATGATTCTGATTGCATCTCCCGTTCCTTTAGAGATAAAATCAGTATAAAATATAATAGGATTTCCACTTGTTTGAATCAAACTAATCATATGGGCTTCGTGTAGATACTTTTCTCCCTCTATGGCCAAAGGCAAGACCCCTTTTTTCAACTCTATATTTATATTTCCAATTTCCATTTTTCTAGGGATTATAAGTGCAGTTTTGTCTTTGTAAAATTGTGCAATTTCGCTAAATGCAACGCGAGGCATTTGTGTATAATCAAGTGCGCCTGAGGGACAAACACTAACGCATCCACCACATCCATGACAATCTATATCAGAAAAAACTAAATGTTTTGTTTCATCTTCTTTTAAAATCGATACAGTTGGACAAACTTCAGCACATTTACCGCATATCTCAACGCTTCTTTCGTTGTATTGACATATGTCGGAGTTATAGAGTATGAAGTTTTTGTATTTGTAGCCATTTAAGTTGTCGATGATGGTTTCTTCTATTTTGCCTAAATCCAAAGTATTTGGGTCATAAACTCCACTTTGTTTCATAGCGAATTGTGGCGCATTTTCCCATATGATTTGGTCACACCCTACTTCGTACTCTTGATTATCTTTTTTGATTAAAACTTTCAGTTCTCCGATATGTCCATTTACATCCAAAACCATGCTAGGATTTATCGCAGTAGAGCCGAATTTATTATTATGTAATATTTTGTCATATTTCTCTTTTTTATCTTCAAGTGTTACTATTAGTAACTCGTTGTTAACCTCTTTTGTGAAATCAATATCTTGTGCAAGGTCAAAAACTAAAGACCTTATATCATATAAACTTTTGATATTATGAATTTTACTACTGATTTCATCTTCACTATTATTAGTATAAAGGTTAATTTCTGGTGCATATATTTGCGTAGAAGAGATATCAGTATTTGCTACTATATAGTCATTGTCATCTATTTCATCTAGAATTTTTATACTTTCATCTAGAGGAAATTTAAATTTATCATCAGTTAAAAATAGATACTCACTTTTCATTTTATATATACCTTTTGGTTAATCTATATTTACCATATACTATAAAATATCCTATTAAAATCTTCTTAATAGGATATTAATTATCCTGTTAGTAGCGGAAACAGTAAACTTTTTGCTATAATTACCGTGAAGGATAAAATATTGGTAAAGAAAAAGTATATATATATATTTATTTTTATATTTATTGTTATTTTATTAGGAGTATCAAAAGATGATAAACCTAATATGAAAGAGATAAAGCTTGGTGCGTCGTTACCGCTTAGTGGCATAAATCAAAACTTAGGTGAAGAGGTTGTAATTGGCTCAAACACCTACTTTAATCATGTAAATGCAAAAGGTGGAATTGATGGTAAAAAGATAGATTTTATATATTATGATGATAAGTATGAACCAGAAATCACTCTAACAAATATAAAAAAGTTGATATATAAAGATAAGGTATTTGCTCTTTTTGATTTTGTTGGAACTCCCACAGTAAAAAAAGTATTGCCAATTATCAAAGATAAGCATATCCCCTTTATCGCCCCTTATACGGGAGCTAGTTTTCTAAGAACACCAAAGATTAAAAATATTGTAAATCTAAGAAGCTCCTACAAAGAGGAGATTGATGCTTTGGTTGGTTATCTTGTAAAAAATAAAAAATTGAGTAAATTTTCTATTTTTTATCAAAATGATGATTATGGGGAAGAGGGATATATCGCACTTTTAAGTGCTCTTAAAAAAAAGAATTTAACCCTACAAAGTGAAGGAACTTATAAAAGAAATACGCTTTTCATAAAACAAGCGATTTATGATATAAAGCAAAACAAACCTCAAGCTATTATATTGGTAGGAGCATATAAACCAACGGCTAGATTTATAAAAAAAGCAAGACAAAGTGGTTTTAAAAATGTTATATTTTGTCCTATATCATTTGTAAATGCTGATGCTTTGATGAGTGAATTAAATGACAATGGGAAAAATATAGTTTTCTCTCAAGTAGTACCATCATATAGTGATAATACAAAAATCACCAAAGAGTATAGAAAATTATTAACCTTTTATTACCCTGGTCATAAGCCAACTTTAGCCTCATTTGAGTCATATTTAGCTGCCAAAGTTGTGACTCAATCCCTAAGAGAGCTCAATGGCGATATAAATGCGAAAGATTTTTTATACCATATAAAACATTTGAGTAAAAACACTTTAGGAGATATAAAAATTCACTATAAAAATTCACAGCTTTTAAACAGAGTTTATCTTTCAAAGTTCATAGATGGAAAATTTAAGGTATTAGCTAAAAAACCATGAAGAAGTTTTTTCAATATGCAAATAAAAAGCTAGAGCATGTAAAGTTTGCAAATAAAACAAAAATCTTAATATTTACCATTCTTGGTGGAACGATTTTTATTGGTTTTTTGATGTTCGTATCTATATTTGCTCTAAAATATGATTTTGAAGTTCTGTTTGAAAATCATACAAAACCACAAGTAAAACTTGAAGAGATAAAGGATATATACCAAGTAAATATAAAAGAGACACTAAGCGCCATTAAAGAGAATCAAATAAGTAAAGCGGAGGGTGTAGAAGTTCTAAGTCTAGCAAATCAGCTTATAAAAAAACAGTGGAAAGAGTATAGAAATAAAACAAATAAAAGAGTAGGTGGTTTACCAGAGTTTGCAAGTAGTTGGTTGAATTTTTTTCTTTTAAATAATGATTTGCTTAAAAAAGGAGTATTTGAAGAAAGAATAATACAAAATATACAGAAAAAAATAAAAAGTATCAATAAAAAAACTACAATTTTGATATCCATATTAAGTAAAAAACAAGAAATAGACAAAAAACTGATAAATAACACTATACTTGAGACAAATTCAATTAGCATATATCTTTCAACTCTTATCACAAATAATCTAACTAGAGCAATATCAAGAAAAGAGGCAAATGACAAGCTTTTTAATACAAGTATTATAATGCTTCTGTTTCTTCTAAGCTTTGCTTTTGCTTTTATAATTTTAGTTTCTATCGTTATAATCAACAATTTTAAAGAGTTGCACTATTCGCTCGAAGAAAATATTTCAAAGAAAACAAAAGAGTTAAGAGTATTAAATATTTCGCTTGAAGATAGGGTAAAAAAAGAGGTTGAAAATAGTAGAAAAAAAGATAATATAATGTTTCAACAAGCCAGACTTGCAAGTATGGGTGAAGTTTTGCACAATATTGCTCATCAATGGAGACAGCCTTTAGGAGCTTTGATGATGATAATTCAAAGTTTTGAAAGCAAGCATAAAATGGGAAGATTGGATGGAGATTTTATACAAAGCAGAGTTAAAGATGCTTTGAAGCTTGGGAATAATATGTCTGATACGCTTGATGATTTTAGGAATTTTTTTATGCCAAATCGTGTAAAACAGATATTTGATGTAAAAAAATCGATACAAAAAGCTATAGAATTGTCAAAATATCAATTAGAAAAAGAGGAGATTGAGTTGGAGTTTGTTGCAAACAATTCGATTAAAACATATGGATTTAAGAATGAACTTATTCATGTAGTGCTCAATCTTATAAACAATTCAAAAGATATACTCGTATCCAAAAAAGAGTTAAAAGCCAAAAAGATTTTGATAATTTTAAAACAGACAAAAAACAGTATAATCATAAATATCATAGATAATGGCGGTGGTGTAAAAGATGATATAATAACAAAGATTTTTGACCCATATTTTACCACTAAACACAATAGTATGGGCACGGGAATTGGACTTTATATGTCAAAAGAGTTAGTTCAAAGACATATGATGGGAAAGATATATTGCAAAAATATAAAACATAAATTTGGTCAAATTAAGTTTTACAACTCAGCATTATTTAGTGTAGAACTACCTTTAGAGGAGGCTAGGTCATGAACAAAAGAAATTTAGATATATTAAGTAATTTCAATATTCTTTATATAGAGGATGAGCCTGAATTGCTAAAACATACAACATCTGTTTTAGAAGATTTTGTCAAAAATATTTTTGCAGTTCTTACCTGCAAAGATGCAATGGAAGTGATACAAAAAAATAGGATTGATATAATCATTACAGATATAAATCTAAAACATGAAAACGGCATAGAGTTTTTAAAAAAGCTAAAGTATGAGTTTGGTTATGATATTCCAGCTATTGTAGCAACTGCTTATACAGATACAGAGTATTTAATCGATGCGATAAAATTAAAAGTAGAGGATTATATAGTAAAACCTATAAACTTAAAAGATTTACTAAATTCTATTCATGATGTATTTTTGCCAATAGCTCAACAAAAAGAGATAAAAAGCTCTTACAATATGATAAAAACAATATCGGCTGTAACAGACGGAAAACAGGTAGAACTCGTAAAATTTATACTCAAAAATTTAGATGAAGAGTCAATGTTCAACTACTCATATGGGGATATTATGGCGGGAGTTGATGTTAGTAAACCTACAGTCATAAAATTTTTTAGGCAACTATCAAAAAAAGGGATTTTAACCAAGATACAAAATAAAAAGTACTTTTTTAATGAAAATAATCTTCCAAATCCAAGTGAGGAAATAGATGCAAAGTAAATTAAGAGAGATACCAAAGATAGATAAAATTTTACAAGAAGAGTGTTTTAGTAAGTACAATCAAAAATTGCTTGCAAAAATCACAAAAGAGAAAATATCGAAACTAAGAGATGATATACTTTGTCAAAAAAAAGATAGTGTAGATTATGAAATTATGGTTGAAGATATAGATAAATCATATAAAAAAGTTTTTATGCCATCTCTAAAACCTCTTATAAATGCAACAGGAGTGATACTGCATACAAATATGGGTAGAAGTTTGATAAGTAAAGAGATTTTAAAAAGAGCAATACCTGTTATTTGTAACTATTCAAACCTAGAGTACAATCTTGAAAAGGGTTGCAGAGGTGAAAGATATGAGCATGTAAGTACTCACTTAAAGACTCTTTTAGATGTAGAAGATGTTTTGGTAGTAAACAATAATGCAAGCGCAGTCTTTCTTATCTTAAATACATTTGCAAAAGATAAAGAAGTTGTAGTTTCAAGAGGTGAATTGGTTGAAATTGGTGGAAGTTTTAGAATCCCAGAAGTAATGAGCCAAAGTGGAGCAATTTTAAGAGAAGTTGGAGCTACAAATAAAACAAAATTAAGTGATTATGAAAAAGTCATCAATGAGAATACAAAAATGCTTATGAAAGTTCACCAATCAAATTTTACAATAGAGGGGTTTAGTGAAGATACACCTTATGAAAAGCTTAAAGAACTTTGTTTGCATAATAACCTACTTGATTATTATGATTTAGGAAGCGGGTATATCCCAGTATTGCCATATAATTTAGGACAAAAAGAGCCGTCCCTTATAGAAATATTAAAGCACAGTCCATCCCTTATAAGCTTTAGTGGAGATAAGCTTTTTGGAAGTGTTCAAGCTGGAATTATAGCTGGAAAAAAAGAGCTAATAGATAAACTTAAAGAGAATCAGCTCTTAAGAATGTTAAGAGTTGATAAAATAACTTTGGCTATCTTAGAAGAGAGTATAAAATCATACTTAAAAGAGGAGTTTGAACAAATTCCTACACTTAGTATGCTTTTTACAAGCACAGATAATCTTAAAAACAGAGTATCAAAAATACAAAAATTATTTGGCGATGATATATGTGAAGCGATAGAGACAAAAACAGTAATGGGAGGAGGAACTCTACCAAACAGAGAATTCCCTTCAATAGCTCTACATGTAAAAGGAAAAGCTGAATTAATACAAAAAAAATTTAGAAAAAAGCTACTCATAGGAAGAATAGAAAAAGATATGTTTTTGCTAGATTTTAGAAGTATATTGCTAAGACAAGATGATGAAATAATAAAAATAATACAAGAGATAGTAAAATGAACAATACAGAAGTTTTAACTTCGTGCTTTAGTGAGAGGAATTTCTTAGGAATTTACTTCCTAAGAAAGGAGACAGTTAAATGAATTACATCATAATAGGAACTGCAGGTCATGTTGATCACGGAAAAACTGCACTTATAGAGGCATTAAGTGGTTTTAGTGGAGATAGTTTGGACGAAGAAAAGAGACGAGGTATCACTATAGACCTTAGTTTTTCTCACATTCAAAATGATAATACAAATGTTGCTTTTATAGATGTGCCTGGACACGAAAAACTCCTTAAAAATATGATAGCTGGAGCTTTTGGTTTTGATGCTAGTTTGGTTGTGGTTGATGCAAATGAGGGACTTATGCCTCAAACTATAGAGCATCTTGAAATCCTCAATCTTTTACATGTAAAAAACATAATAATCGCTTTGACAAAGAGTGATTTGGTTGATATTAATATGTTAAAAAAGGTAGAAGAAGAGGTAAAAGAGTATCTAAAAACGCTGAAAAATTTAGAAATTTTTTCTTGTGTTCCTGTTAGTATTTATGATAAAGATTCAATTCTAAAACTAAAAGAGATACTTTTTTCCCTGCCGATTTTGAAAAAGAAGAGTAACGGACTTTTTAGATATTATATAGACAGATCTTTTTCGCTAGCTGGTGTTGGTCAAGTTGTTACAGGAACTGTGCTTGATGGAACTATAAATGTGGGTGATAAAGTATTTGCTCCTGAAATTAATCAAGAATTTAAGATAAAAAATTTGCAAGTTCATGACAAAGATGTGCAAAGTGCTAATAGTTCGCTTAGAACTGCTATAAACTTGCAAAGCAATTCTAAATTTCCACTCAAGAAAGGCGCTCTTCTTTGTAGAAAAGGTTTTATAAAAGGTTTTAGCAGTATTGATGTTTGGATAGAGGGGTTGGCAAACCAGAAAATAAAACATAATTCAACAGTAAATCTTTTCATCGGCACAAAACAGGTTGTTGCAAAGATTTTGTTGCTGGAGGGAGTTGAGCCGATAAAGGAGGGTTTTGCAACTCTAAGCTTTAAGCAAAAACTTTTTTTGGTTCATAATGAGCCTTTTATACTCTCTAGCGGAGGAAGAACTATCGGCGGAGGCAGGATTTTAAATCCTATAAATGACCCACTAAAGAAAAAAGTGAAGCTAGAGCTCTTAAAAGCTTTAAAAGATGATGATTTTAGCTCTGCTTTTTCACTTTTGAGTAGAGTTCATAAAAAAGGTTTTGGTTTGATTTCATCAAATCAAAGGTTTGGATTAAATCATGAAGACGCTATAACTCAAGCAAAAAATCTAAGTGATATTTTTGTAGATGAAAAAGGATTGGTTATATACCCAACCGAGATAAAAAGTGAACTAAAAGCAATCATCATAAAAATATATGAAAAAAATGCATATGCTTTGCTGTCTGCATCATCTTTGTCTTCAAAACTAAAATGGGCAAGCCTCTCTTTGCTTGGTAGTGTACTTGAAGAGTTGTGTGAAGAAGGTTTTCTTGCTCTTGAAAATGGTGTATATAAAAATGCAAAAGTAGAAATCAAAAATATAGACAAACATGTCGAAGAGAAGATATATAAAATTTTGAAAGATGCAGGATTTACTCCTGATGCCCCATACAATATCTATGATGATTTGGATATAGATAGAAAGATGGGGGATAATGCACTAAAAAGACTCACAAGAGCCAAAAAAGTAGTAAGACTAGCTCACAATATCTTTATAGAAGCAAAAGCTCTTAGTCGAATAGTTGCAAATTTACGAGAAGTAATGACAAAAGAGGGTTTTGTGGATGTTGTAACATTTAAAAAACACTTTGATATAAGTCGAAAATTTTTAGTAGCTTATCTTGATTTTCTTGATAATTTTGATGATGTAAAAAAAGAGGATAATCGAAGATATTTATAGTTAGACCCACTATTTGTGTGATATTGATATTTAGTTAGTTAATAAAATATTTAGTTAAAGGATGTACAATTTGCGCATAAAATAAAAAAGGATTTTTTTGAAAAAAACTATAATCTTATCCATTTTTTTGATAGTTTCAACTCTTTTTAGCGCAACCAACAAGGAGATAATTGCACATTTTAAGATGCAGATTCCCGTACCAAATATTAAAATAAAAGTTATCTCAAGGAAAAAAATATCTAAAAATTTAGATTATGTATCACTATTTTTAACAAATGGCAGAGAATCACAAAAAATTTCAATATTTACAAGTGGAAAGTATATATTTCCTGAGGTAATTGATGTTAAAAGTGGAGTAAGCTTAAGAGATAAAATGGAAAGAATCCAAATCAATAAAAGAATCTCAAAAATCTATAAAAAAGAGAAGAAGAAAAATATAATATCACTTGGAAATGACCCAAAAAAAGAGACTTTAGTTATTTTTTCTGACCCCGAGTGTCCATTTTGCAAAAAAGAGTTAGCCCATATAGAACAAGAACTTAAAAAAGTCAATATAAAAATGTTGTTTACACCAGTTCATGATAGAAGTTCGCTAGAGAAATCAGCTTTGATTTATAAATATATTAAAAATGCAAAAAATGATACAGATAAAATCAAAGTTTTAAGAAAATATTTCAACCAAGATGTGGATGAAAAAGTAAGCGATAAAGAAGTAAAAAGAATAGATGAATTAAGACAAAAATATTTTAAAGCAGGAATCAATGGAACTCCATATAAGGTTATGGAAAAGGATATTATGCAATAGATTTCAAAATATGATATAATCTATGACCAAACGCCCATATTTTACCTATAGTAAGGTAATAAAATATCTAATGCAAGGCGTTCATCTTTTGGCATAGAGCTATAATAAAAGATGTCAAATTATAGTCTTAAACGGAGGTAATAAGATGGAATATGACATAAGAATTATCATAGCTATTGTTATTTTAGCAATTTTGATATTATTGATGGTCATAAAAAGTCTTGTGTCCAAAATTTCCATTTTAGAAAAAAAATTACGAGAAGAGAGTGGTAACAAAAAACTACTTGATAACTTACCCTTTCCTATTTTTTATAAAGATAAAAATGCAAAAATAGTATATAAGAATAAGGCATTTATCTCTAATTTTGGTATCAATATAAAAACAACTACAGATTATCTCTGCAAATACTCATCTAAACCAAAAGAACAAATGATACTAAATTTTGATAATAATATACAAAAATCTGTTTTGATTTATGTTTCAACTATTCTGGATGAAAATAGAGATAAAAAAGGAAGTATCGGTGCTATTTTTGATATTAGTAGTTTTAAAAAAGATATAGATGCTTTAATAGAGTGGAAAAAAAGATATAGCTTGAGTGTCGATGGGTGTGGATATGGTATGTGGGATTGGGATATTATAAATAGCAACATTTACTGTTCTGTGCAGTGGAAAGAGATTATGGGTTATGACAGTAGTGAAGAGATAAATAGTTTAAATTCTTGGTTAAATTTAGTGGATACAAGAGATATGGCAAGAGTTAATGAAGCACTAAATAAACACCTAAACAAGCGAAGTGAGATTTTTGTAATAGAGCATCGTTTGAGATTAAGCAAGAGTGTAAAATGGATAAATATTAGAGGTAAAGCTCTATTTGATCATAATGGAAATGCCATTAGAATGACAGGGCTTATCATTGATATCAGCCAAAGAAAGAGAATTGAAAATGAATTAAGTAAGAGTCAAAAACTTTTTGCAACATTTATGGATAATTTACCCGCAATCGCATTTATAAAAGACACAAAACAGAGATACATATATCTAAACAATTTTTATGAAAACTATATCGGTTTTAAAGAGTGGAGAAATAAAACTGTAGATGAAATTTTTGATGAACAAACAGCGAAAAATATCAAAGACAATGATAGAAGAGCTTTTTATGAGGGTGTTAAAAAACACGAAGAGATAATACCAAATGCAGAGGGAGTGCCAAAGTATTTTGAGGCCTATAAGTTTCCTATAGATAATGGAAATGATGAAAAACTTTTATGTGGTTTTGGTATAGATGTAACCAAAGAAAAAGTTTATCAAGAAAAAATACGCTTGTATGCAGAGATTTTTAATAACACTTCAGAGGGTATTTTAATAACAGATAACAAGCAAAATATAGTTGTTGCAAATAAAGCTTTTGAAAAATCTACAGGGTATAGTATATACGAGATTAGAGGCAAGCATCCAAATTTTCTTAAATCTGATGATCAAGATGAAGAGATTTTTAACACTATAAATAAATCTCTTGAAAAAGATGGTTATTATTTTGGAGAGGTTTTAAATAAGAGCAAAGAGGGTCAAGCTCTTCCTGTGCTCATGAGTATCAATAATATAAAAGACAAACGAGGTGAGATTACAAATTATTTCGTAATTTTTCAAAATATAGAAGAGATAAAAGAGAATGAAAAAAAGCTTAAGAAATTAGCAAATTATGATGTTTTGACAAAATTACCAAATAGATTCTTGTTTGAAGATAGATTAAAGCGGAGTATTTCCGCTGTTAAAAGAGCTCACACTAAAATAGCTTTGGTTTTTGTGGATTTAGACAACTTCAAATCTGTAAATGATTCACTAGGTCATGATGCGGGAGATTATGTTTTGATTAAGGTAGCAGAAAAATTAATACAAAGTGTAAGAGATAATGATACTGTTGCAAGACTTGGTGGTGATGAATTTGTAATGATACTTGAGAATATCAAAGACATTAAAAGCTTAAAAATAGTTTGCGAAAAAATTCTACAAAATCTAAATATACCATTTAAATTAGTAGATAAAACTTATAAAGTAAATGCAAGTTTGGGTGTTAGTATCTCTCCTTTACATACTGTTGATTATAATGAATTGATAAAATTTGCTGATATAGCCATGTATGAAGCAAAAAACAGTGGTAAAAATAATGTAGTTGTATATAGCGCTGATTAACATCTCATTCACACAAGTCAGATAATATTTTATCAAAGGAAAAGTTATGAATATAAATATTTTAATGATAGAAGATGATGCAGAGTTAGCTGGATTATTGACTGATTTTCTTTTAAAATATAATATAAAAGTGCAAAACTACGAAGACCCATATCTTGGTATCAGCGCCTTGGATATAGGTAAATTTGATCTTTTGATTCTTGATCTCTCTTTGCCTGGCATGGATGGACTTGATATTTGTAAAGAGGTGAGAGAAAAATCAAATATACCAATCATAATCTCAAGTGCAAGAAGTGATGTAGATGATAAAATTATTGGTCTCATGTTAGGAGCAGATGATTATCTTCCAAAACCATATGAGCCAAAAGAGTTGCATGCTAGAATAGTTAGCGTACTTAGAAGATATCAAAAAGATGGAAGTAAATCAAAAAAGGAAGATGTGTTAAAACTAGATAAAGATGCTATGGTAATAATTTTTAAAGATGTTCATTTAGATTTAACAAAAGCGGAGTATGAAATTTTAGGTTATTTGATAGAAAAAAAGAACTGTGCTATAAGTAGAATTGAGCTGCTAAATCACTCTTTATCACTAGATGATGAAAAGGAGAGTAGAAGTTTAGATGTGATAATTAGTAGGTTAAGACAAAAGCTTGGGGATAACTCAAAAAATCCAAAGTATATACACTCTATAAGAGGCATGGGGTATAGGTTGCAAATGTGAAGTGGTATCACTCAATAATTACCAAAATTTCACTGATATTTTTTCTAGCAATTTTGGGAATTATTGCGATTTTATATACGATAGCTAATCATCAAATGCAAAAAGACTTAAGAAATGCACAGCAATTTGCAAGATTTGCAATCCACTCTGCTTATAATGAAATAAGCCAAAAAATTAACTACAAAAGTTTGCGAGATACAGGTTTGATTATCGTAAAAAATAGGAAGTTAAGAGAAAAAATCTTATCAACAAATGAACTATCTATAAACCATCAAAGACCAAATGGAATGATGAGAAGTATGATGAATTCAAGAATGATGCAAAGAGCTATGAGGCTTAGTATTAAGTCTGTTATTTATCATAAAAAAATGTATGTTATTTTAAAAAGAAAAAATTCAAGACCAGTGGTGCTTAAAACTCCATTTGAAAAAGAGATTTTTTCTTCAGTTTTATTTCCTGTATTAGCGATTTTATCTGTTATTTTGCTCTACATTGCTATTATTAAAAATATTCTGCCCATTTATACTCTTAAGAACAAGATAAAACAGTTTGCCGACGGGGATTATGATATAGAGTGCAGAAGCAAAAATAAAGATGAAATTGGAGTTTTAGCAAATGAATTTGATGAGGCAGTAAAAAAGATAAAAAGCTTAAGAGACTCAAGACAGCTTTTTCTAAGAAATATCATGCATGAGCTAAAAACCCCAATAGCAAAAGGAAAATTTGTAACAGAAATTACTAAAGATAAAAATTTAAAACTTATTCTTGAAAATATTTTTAATCGTCAAGAATCTCTCATAGGTGAATTTGCAAGGATAGAAAAACTAAATGCAAATGAACTTCAGCTGGATACTAAGGAGTATCTTTTGGAAGATATCATAGATTTTGCACAAGATATTTTAAACCAAGATAATTCAAAGATTGAGAAAAATATAACTCCTGCAAAAGTAAAAGTTGATTTTGAACTTTTTGGTACAGCTTTAAAAAATTTACTTGATAATGGTATCAATTATTCTGTTGATTCAAAAGTAAAAATTTCTAATCAAAATAATAAAATAACTATATCAAACAAGGGGGCTAAGCTTGAATTTCCACTTCAAAACTATGCTCAACCTTACTTTTTAAAAGGTAAAAAACAAAAAAGCTCTCGTGGACTTGGTTTTGGGTTATATATAGTATGGCATATAATAAAACTACACAATATGCGAATTGAGTATAAAAGAGAGGGCAATAATAATATATTTGAAATTAATTAATTTATCTAAAAGAGACACCACATATAAAAGTATATATAAAGTTTAAATATATATACAATTACTGCAACATTCGTTTTATAAATTTTACTACTTTATACTGTTAGCCTTGACATAAACCGTATTTTAGTATACAATTTCACTCATAATTTAATATCTAGTAAATCTATATATTTACTAGAGTTTGGAGAAAATTATGCGCGATAAACCATATAGAAGTATAGTAAAAACTGTATCTTGGAGAGTTATTGGTACGATAGATACGGTTGTTATCTCATTTATAATAACTGGAAATTTTACTATGGCAGCTTCCATAGGTTCTATAGAGTTATTTACAAAGACGATACTATTTTATGCTCATGAGAGAACATGGAATAAAATAAATTTTGGAAAAATTAAAGATATAGGATATCAAATATGAATATTGAAACACTAAAATTAAAAATTGAAAATAAAAATGCACAAGATATTTTAAATTTTATTATCAATGAAACAGATTTAAATATAGCTTTAGCTTCAAGTTTAAGTCTTGAAGACCAAATTTTAACAGATATGTTATTTAACATATCAAGTGATGCTAAAATATTTACTTTGGATACAGGAAGATTACCAGAAGAGACTTATAAACTTATAGAAAAAACAAACAAAAAATATAAGACAAAACTTAAAATTTATTATCCCGTAGGTAGCAGTGTTGAAAAAATTGTTAATGCTAAGGGTTTGTATAGTTTTTATAACTCTATTGAAGATAGAAAAGAGTGTTGTTATGCAAGAAAAATTGAACCTCTCAAGAGAGCACTAAGTAAGCTTGATATATGGGTTACAGGTCTTAGAAAAGATCAATCAATTACAAGAAAAAGTATAGATATTTTGGAGTGGGATGAGAATAATAATCTTTTAAAACTTAACCCCCTAGCTAATTGGTGCAAGGAAGATGTGGATACATACATAAACTTAAATGATATACCTTACAATGAACTTTATGATATAGGATATCAAAGCATAGGATGTCAACCGTGTAGCAGAGCTGTAAAAAAGCAAGAAGATATAAGAAGTGGTAGATGGTGGTGGGAAAACCCAGAACACAAAGAGTGTGGTTTACATATAAAGGATTGATTGATGAGAAACAAATTAACACATTTAAAGCAACTAGAAGCAGAGTCTATTTATATAATGCGAGAAGTGGTAAGTGAGTTTGATAATCCTGCTATGTTATACAGCGTAGGAAAAGATAGTGCAGTTATGTTGCATTTGGCTATGAAGGCTTTTTTCCCATCTAAACCACCGTTTCCTTTGTTGCACATTGATACTACTTGGAAGTTTAAGGAGATGATAGAGTTTCGAGATAAAAGAGTTAAAGAATTGGGCTTGGAGCTTTTTGTGCATATAAATCAAAATGGAATAGATAAAAATATTAATCCATTTACGCACGGAAGTAAATTATATACAGATATTATGAAAACAGAAGGCTTAAAACAAGCACTCAATAAATATAAATTTGATGCAGTTTTTGGTGGAGCTAGAAGAGATGAAGAAAAAAGTAGAGCAAAAGAGAGAATCTACTCTTTTAGAGATGAATTTCACAGATGGAATCCAAAAGAACAAAGACCAGAGCTTTGGAATTTATATAATTCAAAGATAAATCCAAAAGAGAGCATAAGAGTTTTCCCGCTTTCTAATTGGACTGAGCTTGATATTTGGCAATATATTTATTTAGAACAAATACCTATAGTACCCCTGTATTTTGCAAAAAAAAGACCTATTGTCATACGAGATGGTATAAAAATTATGGTTGATGATGATAGATTGCCAATTTTAAGTGATGAAAATATTAAATACGAAAGCGTTCGTTTTAGGACACTAGGATGTTATCCATTGACAGGAGCTGTAAACTCTATAGCAACAACATTACCTCAAATAATACAAGAAATGCTTTTAACAAAAACAAGCGAAAGGCAAGGAAGAGTAATAGATAGCGACTCATCGAGTTCAATGGAAAAGAAAAAGATGGAGGGATATTTTTGATGAGTGATTTAATAAAAAGAGATATTGAAAATTATTTACAACAACATGAAAATAAAGAACTTTTAAGGTTTATTACTTGTGGTAGTGTTGATGATGGGAAAAGTACTTTGATAGGAAGACTGCTTCACGATAGCAAAATGATATTTGAAGATCAGTTGGCAGCCATAACAAAAGATAGTAAAAAAAGTGGGACGACTAAAGGTGAAATTGATTTTGCATTATTAACAGATGGATTATCTAGCGAGAGAGAACAGGGAATCACGATAGATGTTGCATACAGATATTTCAGTACTGATAAAAGAAAGTTTATTATCGCAGATACCCCAGGACACGAGCAATATACTAGAAATATGGCAACAGGGGCAAGTACTGCTAATTTATCAATTATATTGATTGATGCAAGATATGGAATACAAACCCAAACTAAAAGGCATAGTTATATAACTAAACTTTTAGGAATAAATCATACAGTAGTAGCAATAAATAAGATGGATTTAGTTGAGTTTAACGAAGAAATTTATCAAAAAATAAAAAATGATTATATGGCTATTGCAAAAGAGATAGAGTTGGCAAATGTAACTTTTATTCCAATAAGTGCATTAAATGGAGATAATATTGTAAATAAAAGTGAGAATATGCCTTGGTATAGAGGAGAACCACTATTAAAATTTTTAGAAAATGTTAGTATTGATAATGATATGAATATGGATGATTTTAGATTTCCAGTTCAATGGGTAAATCGAGCAAATTCTGATTTTAGAGGTTTTAGTGGAACTATTGCTAGTGGTGAAATTAAACTTAAAGATAAAGTAGTAGTGCTTCCTTCTGGTAAAAAAACTACAGTCAACTCAATAGTTACATTTGATGGAAATCTAAAAGAGGCTAGTGTGCCAATGGCTATTACTATTGTACTAGATGATGAGATAGATGTAAGTAGGGGTGATATTATCGTTAAAGAAGATAATATTCCTAATATTTCAAATGAGTTTGATGTACAAATTGTATGGATGGATGAAGAGCCTCTTAACCTAAATAAAACATATGAAATTAAAAAAGGAACAAATAACATTAGTGGATATTTTGAGCAAATATATTACAAAAAAGATATAAATACTTTTGAGCATATCAGTGTAGATATTTTAGGTTTAAATGATATAGGGTATGCAAAGCTAGTCCTTTCAAAAAAAACTTTATATGATAATTATCACACCAATAAAGAGACAGGAAGGTTTATAATAATAGAAAAGTATTCAAATAAAACAGTTGGTGCGGGTATGATTATACAACAAAGTAGAGTAGAGAAGAAGACTTTAAAATATAGTGATTTTGAGATAGATTTTAATGCACTTGTCAGAAAATACTTTCCTCATTGGGAAGCAAAAGAGATTACAAAAATAGAAGATTTTCAAATTTAAGGAGAAAAAGTGCTCTCAAAAATAGAAATTTTAAAAGCAAAAAGACCGCCGCTTGAAATAATAAAAGATATATATGATGAAGCAAGTGGCAAGTGTAATATTGAACAAGATAAGATAGACTTACTAAAGTGGTATGGAATGTATCCTCATGCAAATAGAGACAATAAAGAAGAAGAAAAATATTTTATGAAGAGAGTGAAACTTAAAGATGGGAAAATAGATAAAAATGCTTTGAAAATATTGAGTAAAATAGGATTAAAATATGCTAAAGGTTATATAGATTTTACAACGAGGCAAAATATACAATTTCATTATATTCAGATAAAAGATTTACCAAAAATTTTCAAATCTTTTGAAGGTACTGATTTAACTTCTAGATTGGCTTCTGGAGATGCTCCTAGAAAAATTGTATCTTGTCCTGTAAGTGGGATAGATAAAAATGAGATTATAGATACGACACCTTTAGTTAAGGAGTTAGATAGTTTTTTTGATAGTCATGCAAAGGATTATTCAAATTTACCACGAAAATTTAAGATAGGCATAGGCGGCTGTAAGTGTCATTGTATAAATCATGAAATACAAGATGTTGCTTTTACTGCATTTAATGCAAATGGTAAAGTATTGTTTGATTTGACTATTGGCGGAGGACTTGCAAAGTCTAAAAGATTTGCATCTAGAGCCAATAGATATATAAGATTTGAACAAGTTAAAGATGTTACAATCGCAATTTGCGAAATTTTTAAAGAGTTTGGAAACAGAAAGAATAGAAGCAAAGCAAGAGTTAGGCATCTATTAGAAGAGTGGGGTATGGAAAAATTTGTTGATGAAATAGAAAAAAGAGTTGATTTTGAACTAATAAAAGGCTACAATGAACCAAATATCACGCCTAGTAATTTAAGAGGACATTATGGGATACATAAGTTTGACCAGTATAAAAATAGTTATATAGGATGCGCAACTAATAGAGGTAGGTTGAGTGGATATGAGTTTCAAGAGCTCTATAGATTGGTTGATAAATATGATGCCGATGGTATTTCGTTAACAACCTCACAAAATTTTATAGTATATGGTATAGATAATGATAATATATATAAATTTGAACAAGAGTTGAACGACATAGGATTTAAAACAAAATTATCCGCATTTGAATTTAAAACTCAAAGTTGTACAGGGTTGCCTTTTTGTAAATTTGCTGCAACACAGACGAAAGATTTTACTAGTTCTTTGATATCTTATCTTGAGAAAAGGTTTCCAAGATTTGATAAAAATATCTCTTTAGCAGTTTCTGGATGTCCAAATGGATGTTCTCACCCATATATAGCCGATATTGGATTAATAGGAACAAAAATAAAAACACAACACGGACGAGTAGGAGGATATGAAGTATTTTTAGGAGGTAAGCTTAGCGGCGAAAACAACAGCAAATTTGCTGAAAGTACCAATAAAAAACTCCAAGTATCAGAAATTAATGAGTATATTGGGGATATTATAGAAAAGAGATTCTAATAGGTTATGATGAAATGAAAAAAGATATTTATAAAGATTTTTTTGGTAAACATACAGATATTTTGAATTTTATTAGACAAAATATTATTGGTGAAAAAAGAAGAGAATATTTTGATTATACAGCTTCAGGGTTAGCTTTTATACCGATAGAAAATCGTATTAGAGTTGTGCTTGAAACTTATGCAAATACACATTCAAAAGAGTCATCTATGTCTAGTATTACCAATCAGTATTATGATGAGGCAGTGGATAATTTATATAAATATCTTGAACTTGATGATAATTTTTCAATTATTCCTGTTGGATGTGGTTCAACTGCAGCAATTAAGAAATTCCAAGAAATTATGGGTTTGTATATCCCCCCTGCAACTAAAAATAGGTATAAAATTGATATTAAAAAAGAAGATATGCCTTTGGTTATAGTAGGACCATATGAACATCATTCTAATGAAATAAGCTATAGAGAAGCATTTTGTGATGTTAGAAGAATACATTTGACAGACAATGGATTGATCGATTTAGTTGAGTTGGAGAAGGTTTTAAAACAAAATAGCAATAGAGAAATTATTGGAAGTTTTTCTGCAGCATCAAATGTTACAGGAATGATAACCTGCTATAAGGATGTTTCCAATATCTTGCGAAAATATGGTGCACTTGTATGTTTTGATGCTGCAGCTTGCTCTTCGTATATGAATATTCAATGTGATTACTATGATGCTTTATTTCTTTCACCACACAAACTTTTAGGAGGACCTTCTAGTTGTGGATTATTGGTCATTAAAAGCAATTTAGTAAATGTTGATATATCACCAACTTTTTCAGGTGGAGGAACTGTTGTATATGTAAATGAAGAAATTCAAGAATATGAAACCAATATAACTACAAGAGAAACAGCAGGAACACCAGGAATCTTACAATTAATTCGTGCATCATTAGCATACAAATTAAGAAATGAAATAGGTTTTGAATTTATTAGAAATCAAAAAGAAAAATTATTAAATCATTTTTTAAAAGGTTTAAATAAAATGGAAAATATAACTATATATGGTAATCAAGAATCAAAAAATATAGGAATAATATCTTTTAATATCTCTAATATAAACCCACATGATATTTGCGAGAGACTCTCGAAACATAGCGGTATCCAAACAAGAGCAGGGTGTTCTTGTGCTGGTCCTTATGGACATGATTTATTAGGGATAAAAAGTAAAGAATTTTCTAAATCTAAACCAGGATGGCTACGCATTTCTATCCATTATTCTCAAACAATTGAAGATATAGATAACCTAATCAGGGCATTAAGAAGGGAATGTGTAAAAATTAGATAATCTTATATAAAGTTTCATTTAAGTATATTTAAGTATAATGCAAGCCAATTTAGAACTTCTTATGAGAACTTCTTCAAAACCTGCCGAGATTTGGGATGCCGAGCGAGTATGTAGGTTTTTGCATACTAGTTTACAGGTTTACCAAAAACAGTTTAAACTTAATAATTTTTATGTAGCAAAGATATATGTTTATACAATAGTGGCTAAAATTATTGTTATGATTTGTATGTATCACCATTTGCAATCAGTTTTCTTTTTAGTTTTGAAAAATTAATATAAAGAGAAGAAATGACAACAACTTTTGATAAGTTTAATTTAGATAGTGATATCTTAAAAGCAGTAGTAGAGGCAGGATTTAGAGAGCCAAGCCCTGTTCAAGATGAGGCGATACCTCTTATACTAGAAGGGCATGATATAGTAGCCCAAGCACAAACAGGCACAGGAAAAACCGCAGCTTTTGGGCTTTCGACTATGAGCATGATTGATTCAAGTAAAAGAGATGTTCAGATACTTGTGATTACACCAACAAGAGAGTTAGCAACACAAGTGAGTGATGAACTCTATACACTTGGAAGATTTAAAAATGTTAAAACAGTAACTATATATGGAGGGTCATCCTACAATAGACAAATAGGTCTAATAGACAAAGGAGCTTCGGTTGTAGTCGCTACACCAGGGAGAATGCTTGATCTCTTAAAAAATGGCAGATTAAAGAATTTTGCTCCAAGTACTGTTATTTTAGATGAAGCTGATGAAATGCTTGATATGGGATTTTTAGAAGATATAGAGAGTATTTTAAAATTTCTCCCCGAAAAGAGACAAACTCTACTCTTTTCTGCTACTATGCCTGAGCCTATAAAAAGATTGGCAAAAAGAAGATTAAATGATCCAAAATTTGTCAATATTACCCCAAAAGAGCATACCACAAATGAAGATATTGAGCAGCTTTACTATGTTATAGAAGACAGAGAAAGAGACAATGCTCTCATCAGGCTTTTAGACTCATTAGAACCTATAAAATCTATAGCTTTTTGTAGAACCAAAAAAGAAGTTGATAGAGTCTCTACTCAACTTATGGCTATTGGATACTCTGCAAGTGGACTTCACGGAGATATGGAGCAAAATCAAAGAGAGAGTGTAATTCGTGCATTTAGAAGTTCACAAATTGAGATTTTGGTGGCAACTGATGTGGCTGCAAGAGGTTTAAATGTAACTGATATATCGCATGTATTTAATTTTCATATGCCTTTTGACCCAGAAAGCTATGTTCACAGAATTGGCAGAACAGGAAGAGCAGGTAAAAAAGGAACAGCCATAACTCTTGTTACCCCAATGGAATATCATAGTATGCAAAGAATAGCAAAGAAAGTGGGAACAAATATAAAATTTAAGATAGTTCCAACTCTAAACGATGTAAAAGAGTCACAACTCAAAAAGATGGCAAATGAGATACAAAATGCCCCTTTGCACGAAAATGCTGTAAAGATTTTAGAAATTTTAGGTGACGATATAAATCTTAGTAAAATATCTTTAAAACTGATTTCAATGCTAATAAATAAAAACTCTCTACAAGGACCAAATAAAATTGGATTTGATCAAAAAACACTCTCAAATCTAGTAAAAAGATTAGATGATAGAAATAGTAAAGATAGAAATCGAGGTGATAGAGGAAGAGGTAGAAGCAGAGGAAATGATAGAAATAGAAATTCTTCAAGCAGTAGAAGACCTAGAAGTAGAAGTAGAGGATAAAAACCTACTGGTATATCATATATCTTCTTGTGCTTTATAAATTAATTTGATTTATAAAGCACAATTTTTTATATGATTTTTATCATATAAATTTATATAAAATAAGCACTAGCAAAGCTTTGGTAATAGGCACTCCCAACAAATTTTTTTAGCTTTATTTTTAATCAATATTTATCTTAATGTAAAATATTAGTTGACGAAATTGACGAAAAAAGTATTTCATTTTTTTCATTTTTTTATGTATAATGATAAAAATTTTTAAAAAAGGTTATTAGATGAATGATATAAAAGTTTTACTTTGTGCAACAGTAGCGAGGAATTTTTCTTGGGCTTTCAAGGAAATATCGCCAAGGCGACCGCATTTGCTTGTTTTGCCCAAGTTAAAGGGGACAATTAAATAAAAATGCTACAGAGCGATAGCTCATGCTTTAGTAGAGCGTGAATTGTTTGAGAGCTTTGCTCTTAAACAAGATGACAGTTAAACAAGTTTCTCTCGCCAAAGGCGTAGCTTCAGTCGCGAGGAATTTTTAAGGGGCTTTGCTCCCTAAAAAGGGGACAATAAATATGAAATTAAGCGAATTAAAAAAAGGTCAAAGAGCTATAGTCGATAGCGTAGATTTGGAAAAAGATTTAAAAAAAAGATTTTCTACCTTAGGTTTGAGTCGTGGAATTATTTTAAAAGTTTGCAGAAAAACTTTTGGAAAAGATAGCCTTCATGTCAAGCTTGATTGTGCAGCGTGTATAGCTTTGAGTAATTCTGAGGCATCCCTTATAGAAGTTTCACCAATAGGAGGAGGACTAAGGCGTTGCAATATATATGGCTTGAGTAAACAAGAAGAGTGTTGTGATGATCATGAGCGTGATAATTAAAATCTAGTCATTTAGTTCAGAATCGTCATATGGGTCTAAATGCATATTTATAACCCAGCTACTTTCAGGGTTTATCTTTTTTATCTCATCTTCTACTCTATCTCCAGCATAATGAGCTTTTAACAAAGAGATTTCAGCATTAAAAACTAAATGAACATCTACAAAATTTGTATTTGCAGAGTTTCTTGTTTTTAGAAAATGATAATCTTGGATCTCTTTTTCATCACTTATAATCTCTTTTATTTTTTCAACTATTTGTTCATCTAATGCCTTATCTAGTAAAATCAAAATACCATTTTTCATGATTTCATAAGCAGAGTAGATTATATATAAAGAGATAATTACACCCATAATGGAGTCGATAAGGTAGAAATTTGTGAAGTATATAAAGGCTAAAGAGATTAGAATGATTCCATTGCTATATACATCAGTTTTATAGTGCAAAGCATCTGCTTTTATAACCATATTATTTGTTTTTTTGAACACATAATTTAAAAAAGCAACTAGGGTGATAGTTAAAATTAAAGAGATAATCATAACAACAATAGAAGAGTCCAAATTTGTGACTATCTCTTTTTGATATGCTTTTTTTATAGCCGCATAGAAGATGAAGATACCAGACATTGTGATGATGGTTCCTTCTATGACGGCCGCTAATGCCTCAACTTTTCCTCTGCCATAGTTAAAATCTTCATCTGCTGGTTTTTCAGAAGTATTAATAGCAAAATAGTTAAATGCTGAAACAGCCAAATCAAGTACAGAATCAATTGCACTAGCCAAAACTGCGACAGAGCCACTTATGAGTCCAATTGTAAGTTTGATAATAATTAAAATGATAGCTGTGAAGCTAGATACTATAGTTGCTTTTTTTTGTAATGTCATGTTGTCTCTTTATAAAAATTCATAGTCGCACAATGCAAACTTCCATTTTCCCTTATGAAAATAGAAGCATCAATTCCTATTACATCCCTATTTTTGAAGAAGTTTTGTAAAATCTCTATCACAATTTTATCATTTTGTTCCTTATAGGTTGGTACTAGCAAAGCATTATTTATAAATACAAAATTAAGATAAGTAGCTGGGAGTCTACTCTTTTTAAAATATTTTGCAGATGGAAGAGGAAGTGGTAAAAGTTTAAATTTTGTAGCTTTTAATTCTTTTTCCATTTTTTTAAGTTCGTCATAGTGTCCATCTTTTCTATCATAACATTTAGCATATGCGATAGTGTTTGTGTCTACAAACCTAGCTAGTGTATCTATATGTGAGTCTGTGTCATCACCTATCAAAGAGCCATATTTTAAGGTGATAATCTTTTTTATACCCAAAGTTGATTTCAAGATATCCAAGATTTGCATTTTGGAATATTTAGGATTTCTATTTTTATTAAATATACAATTTTGGGTACTGAGCAATACACCTTTGCCATTTGTATCTATGCTTCCACCCTCTAAGATAAAATCTATATCTTGCATAGGAGCATTAAAGAAATTTTGCTTGTTTAATTTTGTATTTACACCATTATCTTTTTCATATTCAAATTTTTCTCCCCAAGCATTAAATTTAAAATTTAAAATTTTTAGTAATTTGTTATTAAATATGCAAATTACTCCAAAATCTCTTATCCAAGTGTCATTTGTTCCAATTTGTATCAATTCTAAATTTTTTGAATTTGGCAATACTTGAGATGTTTTTAATTTGTTATCGCACAAAACTACACATTTTTGATATTTTATTACTATTTTTATGAGTTTGATATAACTTTTTTGTATAGCTCCTATGCTATGCTCCCAATCACTTTTAATACTTGGAAAAACTAGCATTATATACTCTTGATTTTCCCATTCGCTAGGAAGTCTTATCGGCAAAGTTTTATCCTTTTTTTGATATTATAGCAAAAAAGGAGATATCTTATGTTTGATAAACATCAAAAAGGCAGTATAAACCAGATAAATATTTATGCGATATTTTTTGCAGGAGTTTTTACTTTTGCTGCTGCTTTTATCGTAATTTTTAATGAATATCTCGATTTTAATAAAGAGATATCTCAAATCGAAAAAAATTATAAAAATTCTCAAAAAACTCAAATAATTAAAAAAACTGATAGATTAAAAAAAGTTATAGAATATAATTACAATAGGTATAATAATAAAGATATAGCAAAACAAAATATTATTGATATGAGCAAAAATATTCTAGAGATTAATAATAAAAAAATCAATATTTTTTTAC
>CAZRAK010000002.1:26203-69112 GCA_964598135.1 uncultured Campylobacterales bacterium | reverse complement strand
GAACTCGCGACCCCGACCTTGGCAAGGTCGTGCTCTACCGCTGAGCTATTCCCGCATTTGAAAATGAGACGAAATTATATCAATTATTTACAAAAATGTAAAGGGTCCTAACAAATAAAGCATTTTAATCTTATATTTTTGATATAATTGCGAAAAATTAAAGGAAAAAGATGCGAAGTGATCAAGTTAAAAAAGGTTATGATAGAGCTCCACACAGAAGTCTATTTCGTGCGGTTGGTGTGAAAGAGGAAGATTTTGATAAGCCATTTATAGCAGTGGCGAACTCATTTGTTGAGATTATTCCAGGGCATTTCTTTTTAAATAAATATGGAGAGATTATTAAAGATGAAATTCGCAAAAATGGTTGCTTTCCTTTCGAATTTAATACTATAGGCGTAGATGATGGGATAGCTATGGGGCATGATGGTATGCTTTATTCACTCCCAAGTCGAGAACTTATAGCAAATTCAATAGAGACTATGATGGAAGCTCATAAGCTTGATGCTATGATTTGTATGCCAAATTGTGATAAGATAATCCCTGGTATGATTATGGGAGCTCTTAGGGTAAATGTTCCTACTGTTTTTGTAAGTGGTGGACCTATGAAAAAAGGGCATATAAAAGATGGTGAACCAATAGATTTGGCGACCGCTTTTGAAGCTGTTGGCAAGTTTGAAAAAGGTGATATCACAGAAGATGAACTAACTGAAATAGAGTGTAATGCTTGTCCGAGTGGTGGAAGTTGTTCTGGCATGTTTACTGCAAATAGTATGAATACCTTGATGGAAGCTATGGGAATTGCGCTACCTGGAAATGGAACTATCCCAGCTCTTACTCCTGAGAGAGAGGTGCTCATAAGAAAGGCAGCTAAAAGGATTTGTGAAATAGCATTGGATAAGAGATTTAACTTTAGAAATATACTAAATGAAAATGCAGTCAGAAATGCATTTGCGATAGATATGGCGATGGGTGGGAGCACAAATACAGTCCTTCATATGCTAGCAATCGCAAAAGAGGCTGGAGTTGATTTTAATATAGCTGATATCAATGGAATAAGTAAAAAAGTTTCTCACATTACTAAAATCTCTCCATCGTTGCCAAATGTTCATATGGAAGATGTAGATAGAGCAGGTGGAGTAAATGCTGTAATGAGTGAAATAAGCAAGATGAATACGGGTGCTTTGCATGTAGAAAATTTAACTGTAACAGGTGAAACTATTGGTGAGAGAATTAAAGACTCTGATATAAAAGATGATGAAGTGATACACCACCTGAAAAATTCATATTCTAAAACAGGAGGTTTGGCTATTTTATTTGGTAACTTGGCTGAGCAGGGTTGTGTTATAAAAACTGCTGGAATTATTGGTGAGAGAAGTTATAGAGGGAAAGCGGTTTGTTTTAATTCTCAACAAGAAGCCATAGCTGGAATTATTGGTGGAAAACTAAAAAAAGGTGATGTTGCAGTTATACGATATGAGGGTCCAAGAGGTGGTCCTGGTATGCAAGAGATGTTGAGTCCGACAAGTTTGGTGATGGGCATGGGTTTGGGTGCTGATGTTGCACTTATAACAGATGGAAGATTTAGTGGAGCTACTAGAGGGTTGAGTATCGGTCATGTGAGCCCTGAAGCAGCTGAAGGTGGAATGATAGGTCTTCTTGAAGATGGAGATATTATCCATATAGATGCAGATAAATATATACTTGAAGTAGAACTCAGCGATGAAGAGATAGCAAAAAGAAGAGCAAATTTCAAGCCAAAAATAAAAGATATAAAGGGAAGTTGGCTAAAACAGTATAGACAACTTGTTACAAATGCAAGTAATGGGGCAGTTTTAAAGACAGATTTTGATGAATAATTTTTTTAACCTACTTCTACAAGATACTATAACTATGATGGCGATAATGGACCCTTTGGGAGTTAGTGCCATCATGCTTTCATTGCTAAATGATGGGGAAACCAAAAAAGGTGTTTCTCAAATAGCATTAAAATCTACAATAACAATAGTCATAGCCTTTTTTGTGGTTTTACTTAGTGGAAATTTTTTGTTAAAACTTTTTGGTATAGAGATTGACTCACTAAAAGTTATGGGTGGCATAGTTTTGCTTTTGATGGCTATAAAGATGGTAAATGGTTTATCAGAATCTAAAAACCAAACTAAAGAAGAGAGAGTAGAAGCAAAAAATCACGAAGAGTTTTCTATAATACCCTTAGCAATCCCTATAATTTTTGGCCCAGGCATCTTTGCCACTATCGTGATACTGAGAAACCAAAGCGAGGGAATATCTTCCTTGATAGCTTTTATTATAGCATATCTTATAGTTGCTTTTTGTATCTATCTAGCACTTAGAAATAGTCTTTATATACGAAAATATTTAGGCATAACAGGATCAAAAATTATCAGCAGACTTATGGGATTGATAGTTGGAGCTATTGCTATTCAGTTTATAGTTTCAGGACTAAGTGTTCTTGTAAAAGAGTATCTATGAATGAGGGTGGTTGGAGCTGTCCTCATGATATACAGCGAACTTGCAATATAATTAAAAAAGAGTGTGACCCTGGCGATAAAGGGTGTGTTCTATATGGAAAAGTAAAATTTTCTCATCAAAGTTCACCTTCAAACGAGGCTTTTGAAAAAAGAATTCAAAGAAAAATGGAAAAGTTGCAAGCTGAACAGTGTAGAGATAAATAATATCTCTACATCAAAGGAGATTGTTTTTGAAGTTTTTTCAAACCCAAATGAAAAATTACCTTAATAATTCTTGATTTGGGTTTGATTTACGCAATAAACATACTACGCAATAACTGCATAAGCAAATGCAGCAAGGCTGATAACAGCAACAAAATCGAAAATACCTAATATCTGAACTGGGTTTAGTTTTGAGAACATTTTAGCTCCTTTAAAATAATTTCGGAATTATATACAAATATATCTTAAAATATAATAAAACTATATAAAAGGTAAAGCTATATTTTATTTAGTGTAACAATTTTACACTAATTTTTTTCCATTATCTCAAGAATAATGTTGTCAGTCTCTTTCATTCCAGTTTTTGCAAGAATGCCTATGTTGTTTATAGTCTCTTCTATATCATGCCCAACTATACCATCACCACTATGTAAGGCTCTTTTTGAAAGTGCCAACATAGAAGAGTCAAAGGCAGTATAAACTCCAGTTGCTATCTTCATAGCACAAGATGCTTTTGCTCCATCGCAAATAACCCCAGATATGTTGCCGAGTGAATTTGTGATAGCCATAGAGATACTGTCGTAATCACCATCTTCAACAAAAGCTAAAGCACCACTAACAGCACTTGTTGCACAGATAACTCCGCAAAATGCAGACAATCTTCCTATGCTTGATTTTAAGTGTATGGTAGTCAAATGTGAAAAGAAAAGAGTACGAATAAGTGTTTCGTGAGATTTGTTTTGGTCTTTACAATATCTTATGATAGGAAGTGACGCTGCCATACCTTGATTTCCACTTCCACTAGTAGTCATCACAGGCAAAGAGCAACCGCTCATCCTGGCATCTCCTCCTGCTGAAGCAAAACTTGCACATCTGTTTCTTTGGTCATCTCCATACGACCCTTTTTGGATATTTTTATTTATCATGCATCCTATGTTTACGCCATATTTGCCATCAAGTCCAGCTTGAGCTATGGTGCTGTTTCTTTGAATTACTAAATTAAACAACTCTTCTATGAGCTTTAAGTCTATAGTTTTAGCAAGTTCATAGATGCCTCTTACTGTAAGTTTTTCTCTTTGTTCGTATGGGGTGCTAAATTGTGCATCATTGCAAGCTCTGTTAATTACGCTTTTACCATTTTTTTCTATCCTGGTTATATTCGTATGTAAATGTTTTATCTCAACCAATGCACTATCATGTCCACTAAAAACAACAGCTTTTGCATAAAGGGGAATGTCTGTTTTATCGTGTATAACCTTGATTGTCTTTTGGTTTAAAAACTCCTTTACCTCTCCTAAATCTTTCTCTTGAACATGACTTATAACCATCAACTCTTTTGAAGCATTTCCCGCGATTGCTCCCATAGCACATGACGCCTCTATACCTATCATACCGCCTGCATTTGGAATATTTACTGATTTTACATTTTTTATCATATTTCCAGATACATGTATATCTATTTTTTCTGGTTTAGAGTCTAGAATTTCTACAGCTTTTGCACAAGCATATGCAAGAGCTATCGGTTCAGTACATCCTTGAGCTGGAACTATCTCCTCTTTTAATAGGTCTAATATACTTTGTGTTGTCATTTTATTTTTGTTCCTTTGGTTTCTTAATTTCATAGCCAAATTTTACTATTTTTGTCTTATTTGGTGTTAAGTTAAAACTCCATATGACCTTACCATTTTTTTGCATTTTTGCATTTTTTGCATCAAATAGAGGTTTAACTTTTATATCCTCATTCTGTGAAACGGGCAATCTCTCTATGAGATTTATTTTTTGTGTAATTTTGCTAATATTTGTAATTTTGTATTGCCAAACTGTAGTGGTTATTTGAGTATTACCAAAAAATTCATTTTTACTAAATCTTTTTTCTAATCTTTTTTTAACTTTAATATTTTGATTTTCTCCAAAATAAATAGATTTAAAATCTCCTTTTTTTATAAAAGGAACTACCCTTTTGCCTACTTCATTACTATCTAGATATATGTAAGAGATAGCTCTTTGGTATACTTTATCGCTTTGAAATTTTGTTTTTAGATAAGCCAAAGTGCTACCATATCCATCTATATCATTGGAAAATGTGATATTTAGAATCTTTTTCTCAAGAGTGAAAATCTTTTCATTACTATTTTTTAAATTGACATTTTTTAAAACAAAAGAAGATGTACTAAAATTTTCTCTATATGACGCCACTTTTGTTAGTTGGTTTTGGGCATCATAAGCTACTGATTTATCTGACATTCTCGCTTTTGTTTGTCTTAAATATCTTGGATAAAAAGGGCGAGGAGCTATTTTTTGATTGTAGCTATTAGAGTGTGCATAGATATCTAGATGTTCAAAATCAAACCCACTTTTTTGAAGAATTTTTATCTTTTTTATGATTGTAAGCCTATTTTTTGAACTATCTGCCCAAAATTCATAAAAATTGTTTAATGAAAAATCATATTGAGGGTATGTTATTTTAAGAGTACCCTTACATGTAAAGGATGCGTTAAATTCTTTAAAATTCTTTATTTGTCTGTTTTGAAGATTTTTTAGTTTTTTGTTTGCATCTGTTATCTCTTCTTTTAGTTTGGAAATTTCTTGAGAATTTTCCAAAAATTGCTTGTCAAAAAAATTTAAAATTGCTTCCATCTCGTCTATTTTTTTATTTTTTAAAGAGATGGTTGATAGAATATTGTTTTTTTCAATTGCATTTTGCAAAAGTGTATTTAAGTGTAAAATCTCATTTTTTAACTCTTTTATCTCTTTGTTTGTCACTATTTTTGGCTTGCTTAATCTTATATTATTTGCAAGGCATGTTTTTGATTTGATTTTTATATTTTCAAGTTGGCTTTGCGCAGGAAGTGATAGAGATATATCAGTTTTTCCTTGAATATCAAATATTTTTGTCATAAAAGCTGCATTTTTATAGATATTTAACTCTACATGTGAAGGTTGTGAATAGGCAAATAATGTCGCAGACATAAGAGTTAAAATAGTTATATTTTTTAGCATTTAAACAACCTTTTTTATTTTTTATATTATTCTACCATAATCAAGTTATTATGTAAATTCGGATACAATCTATCTAATTAATTGAATACAAGGTAAGGTTTATGTCTAATAAAAAAACAAAGTATATATTTGTTACAGGTGGGGTGCTAAGTTCTCTTGGTAAAGGAATTGCAGCTGCTAGTATAGCAACACTTCTGAAGAACTGTGGGTTAAAAGTAAGTATTTTAAAAGCGGATCCATATATAAATGTAGACCCAGGAACCATGAGCCCTCTTGAACACGGTGAAGTCTTTGTCACAGATGATGGAGCTGAAACTGATTTAGACTTGGGACATTATGAGAGGTTTCTAGATGAAAATCTTAATCAAAAAAATAACTTCACAACAGGAAGAGTCTATTCCTCGGTTATCGAGAGAGAGAGAAAAGGTGATTATCTTGGTAAAACTATCCAAGTAATTCCCCATATCGTAGATGAGATAATAAGAAGAATTAAAAAAGCGGGTGTTGGTCAAGATGTTCTTCTTGTAGAGATTGGCGGAACGGTTGGAGATATAGAAGGATTGCCATTTTTAGAGGCTATTCGTGGACTTGGAACCGAGGTTGGTAAGGGAAGATACATGAATATTCACCTAACTTTGATACCTTACATCAAGGTAGCAGGTGAACTCAAAACCAAACCCACCCAACACTCTGTTCAAGAGCTAAGAAGGATAGGACTAACACCTGATATGCTTGTATGCAGAAGTGAGATGTCACTTCCAAAAGAGTTAAAAAATAAATTAGCATTTTCTTGCGGAGTTGATAGAAATTCGGTTATAGAATCTTTAGATGCACCAACTATTTACAAAGTACCTTTAAATTTCTTAAAAGAGGATGTTTTAACACCAATTTCACAGACTCTAAGTCTTGATATTTTAAACCCAGATATGGAAAAATGGGATACTTTAGTCAAAAGGGTTGTTGACCCAAGTGACGAAGTTAAAATCGCTTTTGTAGGTAAATATATTGATTTAAAAGAGTCATATAAATCTCTTACAGAATCATTCATACACGCAGGGGCAAATCTAAATACTAGAGTAAATCTTAAGTGGGTTGATTCTGAAAAACTAGAAGAGGAAGGAAGCAAAAATTTACTTGATGATGTAGATGGCATATTGGTAGCTGGTGGTTTTGGAGAGAGAGGAATAAAAGGTAAAATGGAAGCTATAAAGTATGCAAGAGAACATAAAGTTCCATTTTTGGGAATTTGTTTGGGAATGCAGTTAGCTCTTATTGAATTTGCAAAAAATGTGTTAAATATAGAGGATGTAAACTCTGTTGAATTTGATAAGAATTGTAAAAATCCTATAGTTTATCTTATAGACTCTTTTATAGACGCAAGCGGCAAGAAGCAGTTAAGAACATACAAAAGCCCACTTGGAGGCACCATGAGACTTGGTGGTTATGATTGTGATACAAAAAAAGGCTCACTATTAAGAAATATATATGAAGGCGCAGAGAAAATAAGAGAGAGACATAGACACAGGTATGAGGCAAATCCAGCTTACAGAGAAGCTCTTGAGGCTGAAGGGCTTATTGTTGGTGGTGAGTCTGATGGACTTATTGAAACAATTGAGCTCAAAAAACATCCATTTTTCTTAGGTGTACAATTTCATCCTGAATTTACCTCAAGATTGACTAATCCAAACAGAGTTTTGGTCTCATTTGTTAAGGCTTCAATAGAAAAAAGAAAAAATGACTAAGCGACTCAACAAAGAAGATATTAGAAAAATTCTTGCTAGCAGATTTAAAAATGATGAATGCACAAAATTAGAAAGTCTTCCAAGTCCACAGAGTTTTAAGGATATAGATAAAGCAACAGCAAGAATTATAAAGGCTATTACAAATGATGAAAAGATTGCAATAGCAGGTGATTATGATGTAGATGGTGTGGTTTCATCGGTGATACTTACTACCTTTTTTGATGATATAGGAGTTGAGTATGATTTGGTAATACCAAATAGATTTAGCGATGGTTATGGGCTTAGTATGGGAATTATAAAGAGACTTGATGCTAAAGTGATTATAACTGTAGATAATGGTATTTCTGCGATTGAGCCAGCTATTTATTGCAAAAAAAATGGTATAGATCTCATCATTACTGATCACCATAGTATTCCTAGTCAAACACCTGATGCATATGCGATAATAAATCCCAAACAAGAAGATTGCAAGTTTCCAAATTGTGAGATTTGTGGTGCACAAGTAGCTTGGTATCTAGTAGCATCTTTGAAAAAAAGTTTAAATATAAAATATGATTTATCTTCATTTTTGGACTTGCTTTGTATTGCTATTATGGCTGATATGATGGAATTGGTTGATATGAACAGAGTTATGGTTAAAAAAGGAATACAAGCATTAAATAGATCAAAAAGACCAGCTTTTGAAGCAATAAAAAAGTTTTTTAATAAAAAAAGTTTGCAAAGTGATGAGATATCCTTTCTGGTAGCCCCACTAATTAATAGTGCAGGTAGAATGGAGGACGCAAAATTTTCATATAATTTTCTAAAATCTACTACCTTGGATGATGCAATGCAGAGACTTGAATATATAGTTAACTTAAACAATAGTAGAAAAAGCGAGGAAAAAACACTCTTTGATGACTCTTTAAAATATGTACAAGAAGATGAGAATATAATCATAGCTTGGGGAGAAGAGTGGCATGAGGGCATAGTTGGAATAGTGGCTTCAAGACTATCAAAAAGATTCAAAAAACCAGCTATTGTTTTTTCTATAAATAATGACAAAGCAAAAGGGAGTGCAAGAGGTGTTGGAGATATAGATATACTCTCTTTAGTGCAAAACCAAAAAGATATACTTTTGGGGTTTGGTGGACACAAGGGTGCTGCAGGTGTACTTCTTGAAAAGAAAAATTTGGAAGCTTTTAGAAATAGAATGTATGATGCAACAAAAAATATCGAAAGCTCAAGTCTCAAGGCCACTCCTGATATTTTAGGAGAAATAGATTCATCTTCTATAGATTTTGAATTATTAGAGATTCTTAAAGAGTTTGAACCTTATGGACAAAAAAACCCAAAACCAACTTTTATTTTGCGAGATATTGATGTAAAAGTAGATAAAAAACTAGGAAAAGATAAAAATCATTTAAAATTAATATTGCAAGATGGGACAAGTACTTTAGAGGCAATATTTTTTAACTATGATAAATCCGCTGTAAGAGGAGATAAAATTGATGTTTTATTTACCATATCTAAAAATGATTACAGAGGTTTGGTGACACCGCAGCTCATGATAAAAGAGATACTACACTAGCGAATTTTACCATCAACCACAGGGACAAATAGACACTCTTGTGTCTCCTTTTTCTCTATTTGTTTACCTATTTTCGTAAAACTTGTTATGATTTGTTTGCCATCTTTTTCTATTGGAGCCACTAAAATTCCACCAGTTTTTAGCTGTTCAAATATCTTTTGTGGAACTTCTTTGATGGATGCAGAAAAAAGTATGCGATCATATGGAGCAAAATCTCTCCAGCCATTTTGTCCATCATCAAATCGAACATTTATATTATGGATACCTAATTGTTTAAATTTTTCTTTTGCCTTTTTTGCAAGCCTTTCAATCCTCTCGATACTGAAGACTCTTCTGATAAGTTTACTCAAAATTAATGCTTGATACCCACTTCCGCACCCTATTTCCAAAACACTATCTGCCCCTTTACATGCGAGAGTTTCAGTCATTTTGGCAACTGTCAAGGGTGAACTTATCCATTGGTTGGCAACTAATGGAAGAGCATCTAATCTATAAGCATGAAGCCCAAAGCCAATGGGCACAAAAACTTCTCTCTCGCTAGTGGCAATAGCTTTAAATAATTCATCGCTCATTTTGCATCTTTGTCTTATCTCTATAGCCATTTTTTTTGATTTTTCTAACTTCATTTTTGAAGTAAAGTCGTCTGCTTTTGACATTTATTTTAGTCCTATATCTATATATCGTCTCATTTTTTTTATCAAATTTTTATCAAATTTTGTGCTTATAAGCTTTAAAGAATTCTCTTTCATTATTTCTCCAAAAGGTGTTATGATGCAACTGTTTGATGCCATATCCTCATCACTACTATTAGATACTATCACAAAACATTGGTTTGAGATTGCCAAGGCAATACTTAGAGATTCAAGGTGTGATTTTCTTTCCTTTCCCCAATAAGAAGGAATCAAAATGATATCAGCACCCTTTAGCTTATCCCAAAGTTTGGTAAATCTAAGCTCAAAACATATAAGTAAAGCAATTTTAGTTCCCTCAATTTCTACTATTTTTATATCTTTTTCATCACCTTGTTCAAAATATTTCTCCTCCTCTCCAAGTGCAAAGAGTTTTGTTTTTGCTCTTGAGTATATCTCTTTTTCATCATGATAAATTTTTGCAATATTAAAAAAGTTTCCCTCAATTTTTTGTACTAAAGTTAATGAAAAAATCCTCTCTTTTGATAATTTTTTTAGCTTTGATGATAATTTTTGTGAAAAATTAGCGCTTTGTTCCAGTTTTTTGTAGTTATAGCCACTAAGACAAAGTTCAGGAGCAAGGATAAGAGAATTTTTGGAAGTTTTTTGAACCAAGAAGTTGAGGGTTCTAAAATTTTCTTCAAAACTCTTAGTTGCATAGCTAAACTGTAAAGATACTAAATCAGAAATCATCAAAAGACAGGCTGCCTTTACTATAATTTGCTACATTTCCTTCAAAAAAGTTAGTTTTTTGGTCATTAAATTTAGAAAAATCATCTACCCACTTGATAGGATGGTTTGCATTGTACATTTTTTTAAATCCTACTGCACTCAAGCGGTCATCTATGAGGTAGTGGATATACTCCTCTATGATGTCATCTGTAAAGCCCATGATTTGATTTTGTGTGATGTATTTGCCCCACTGTATTTCTAATTCGCCTGCTCCCTCAAACATTTTAAAAACTTTATCTTCAAGTTTAGCAGTAAAGAGTTCAGGTCTCTCTTTTCTTGTAGAGTTTATCATATTTTGAAAAAGCAAAAGGTGAGTTATCTCATCTCTTTGTATAAATCTTATCATTTGTGCACTTCCAAGCATTCTGCCAGCCCTTGCTAGCGCATAGATGGCTGTAAAGCCAGAGTAAAAGTAGATACCCTCTAGAATTTGATTTGCAAACATTGCTAAGAGTATTTTTTCGTTTGTTACATTTCCAGCTAACTCTTTATAAACGCTTGATATATAATCATTTTTCTTTCTTAAAATGTCATCATGTTTTTCCATCTCATAAATAAGATCAGTATTATCACAAATAGCCTCAACCATAACAGCATAGGACTTGGAGTGGTTTGCCTCTTCATAAGCTTGTCTAACAAGTATAGCATTTATCTCAGGAGCTGTTATGTAGGGGTTTATATTGTCTGCTAAATTGTTTGTTTGAAAGCTGTCCATGCTGATTAATTGTGACCAAACTAAGTCATACATTCGTTTTTCGGCATCTGTAAGTTTTCGGTTATAATCTACTACATCTTTGGTGGTATCGACCTCTTTTGGAAACCAAGTATTTGCTTCCATCATATCCCAAAGTTTTAGAGCCCATTGGTACTTAGCTTGCGTGAAGTTTAAAATTCCGTGTGGATTTCCACCAAAAATTCTTCTATCATTCAGGTTTTCATTTGAATTTGGATTATAAATATGTTTTCTTTGCATCTAATAGCCTTCAAGATTTTTTCTACTCTATTTTATCCAAAAAAAACTAAAATTCTCGAAAGTTTATCTTTATTTTATTACTTATTTGTTTTATGTCTATTGTGTTATTTTGAGTAGGCATTTTGCCGATAGTATCTTTGACATATAAAAAGTTTTGTATATGGTAGGTGTTAGTATAACCTCTATTGTATAAATCATTAATAATCATATTTATATCATCCTCTCCTAATAAATTGCTATGTACAGTAGTTCTTGCTTCAAATGGAAAGTTTGATTTTATTAAAAAATCTAAAGTTTCTTCAAAATCACTAAATTTTTTGTTTTGAGTAATGCTTTCAAATTTCTCTTTTGGTGCTTTATAATCAATCGCGATATAGTCCACTAATGCACTATTAACTAACTCATTTATGAGTTTTGGATTTGTTCCATTTGTATCAATTTTTATCTTGAAACCTAATTTTTTTATCTCCATGCATAACTCTTTTAGGTGAGGATAGAGAGTACATTCACCGCCACTTAATACAACTCCGCTTAGCCTATTAACTCTTGTCTGCAAAAAATCTAAGGCATTTTGTAAGTTGATTGTACCACTACCAAAGACTATTGGTGTATTGTAGCAGTAGGGACATCTCATGTTGCATTTGCAAAACCAAAAGATAGACGCTAAATTCTCTGGAAAATCTAGCGTTGTAAATTTTGTGATGTCATAAAGTGGTTTATCTGTGAGAAAGTCTCTCGACAAATTGAACCCTCTCTTTGTGTTCTCCTGTTTTCCCTACATTAAAGCTCTCTACAGGTCTATGATAACCCATAACTCTAGTATAAACTATACATCTTGTTCTCTTTTGTGCTAACTTATGAAGCAGTTCTTTGTTGCTCATTGGTTTCTCCTTCTATTTTGTAATTCTCTATTAACTCTCTGTCACATTTTGGGCAAAACTCGTGTTCACCGCTTATATATCCATGTTTTTCACATACTGAAAATACAGGTGTAATAGTGAGATATGGCATTCTATAGTTAGATATGACACTTTTTACCATTTGTCGGCAAGCCTCTATACTACTTATCTTCTCCCTCATGTAAAGATGCAAAACTGTCCCACCCGTATATTCACATTGTAAATCATCCTGTAAGTCAAGTGCCTCAAAAGGATCATCGGTAAAATCTGCAGGAAGTTGAGAGGAGTTTGTATAATAAATATTTTCATTCATTCCTGCTTGAATTATATCTGAATATCTTTTTTTGTCCTCTTTTGCAAACCTATAAGTTGTTCCCTCGGCTGGAGTTGCTTCAAGATTGTATAGGTTCCCGCTCTCTTCTTGATATTTAATCATCTTTTGACGCATAAAATCTAATAATTCAGTAGCAAATTTCGTTCCAAATTCATCTGCAATATTATGTTTATCGCTTGTAAAATTTCTTATCATCTCATTTACGCCATTTACGCCAATAGTTGAGAAATGGTTGTTAAAACCTGGAAGATATCTAGCAGTATAAGGGTATAGACCTCGGTTATACATCTCTTGCACAAAAACTCTCTTTTTCTCTAGGGTTGATTTGGCTAAATCCATCAAATATTCTACTTCTGTCAATAATTTCTCTTTATTGCCCCTATGAAGATATCCAAGCCTTGCCATATTTATCGTAACAACTCCGATGCTTCCAGTCATCTCGGCACTTCCAAATAGTCCCCCACCTCTTTTTAAGAGTTCCCTTAGGTCTAGTTGCAATCTACAACACATGCTTCTTACATTGCCAGGTTTGTACGCTTTGGGGTTTTCTATCAAATTTCCATTTTCATCTTTTATGTATTGGCTTCCTATAAAATTTTGAAAATATGAAGAGCCGATTTTTGCTGTATTTTCAAAGAGAATATCAGTATTTTCTCCATACCAATCAAAATCCTCTGTGATATTAACAGTTGGAATAGGAAAGGTAAAAGGTTGTCCAGTTTTATCTCCTTTAGTCATCACTTCATAGTAGGCTTTGTTTATTAGGTTCATCTCTTTTTGAAAATGTTTATATGTTAGATTTTCTAATTTTTCCACGCCTCTCTCTTTGGACTCATGTTCTAATTCAATATCGCGTATATTTTTAAAAAGATGGATGTTTTTACATGTAGGAGGTTGGTCTGCTAAATCACTAGGCACTGTCCAGTCGATTGTGATATTTGTAAATGGACTTTGTCCCCATCTTGCTGGAACATTTAAGTTGTATACAAAACTAACTATAGCTTTTTTAATTTCATCATATGGTAGTTTATCTTTAAAAACATATGGGGCAAGATAAGTGTCAAATGAACTAAAAGCTTGAGCTCCAGCCCATTCGCTCTGTAAAATCCCCAAAAAATTTGCCATTTGACCAAGTGCTTCCCTAAAATGTTTTGGAGGTCGTGATTCTACTCTGCCTCTTACTCCATTAAAGCCTTCGTTCAAAAGGGCTCTTAAGCTCCATCCTGCACAATACGCTGTTAGACAGTCTAGGTCATGTATATGATAATCTCCATTTCTGTGTGCAAAACCCTCCTCTTTGGAGTAGATTTTATCTAGCCAGTAATTTGCTATTATTTTGCCCGCTGTATTGTTTACAAGTCCTGCATTTGAGTAACCTGTATTTGAATTTGCTTTTATTCGCCAATCACTTTTGTTTATGTACTCTTCTATAGTTTGAGTAGAGTTTACAAAGGTTGTATCTTCATTAAGACCAACTATATGCTCTCTTTGCATTTTGTGAGTATGTCTATAAATCATAAAAGAGCGCATTACATCAAAATATCTTTTCTTATAAAGCTCAAGTTCAATCATATCTTGGATATCTTCGACAGCCGCTACTCTTTTTCTTTCGATTTTTGCTACTAAGTTATTATAGACAGCTTCATCGTATGTTGTGCCTTCGCTTTTAAATGCTCTTTTTATAGCATCTTGAATTTTGTAGGCTTTAAATTCTTGAGTTGTCCCATCTCTTTTTAAGACTTTTTCTAGCATAGCAACTCCATATTATATTTTCATGATTATATGATATGGAAATTGAGTTTAAACTTAAAAAATAAACTGCTATGATTTTGTCACGCATAGATTTTATACCTTTTTTAAGGCATAAACTGAAGCAACTATATCCCTGTAATTTGGGATATAGTCTATAATTTTATAAAAAAAACTTAAAAAGAATAAGATATATTAAATATAAATATATCTTATTGACATCCTTCGCATTCTAAACTTCTATCTGCTACATCAAGTTTGTTTTCGGGAGACTGACTTCTTAGGTAGTAAGTGGATTTTATACCTAATTTCCAAGCTAGCATATAGATGTCGTTTAGATACTTTCCACTTGCTTTATCAAGTGTCAAGAAGATGTTTAAACTCTGTCCTTGGTCTATCCATTTTTGCCTTATTGCCCCTGCTTTTATGAGCAATCTTTGGTCTAAATCATATGCTGGAGTGTAATAATTCCAAGTATCAGGACTTAATTTTGGAACAACAACAGGAATCATACCCGAAAGATTTTCTTCAAACCATTTTCTTTTGTATACTGGCTCAATCGTTTGTGTGGTTCCCACTAAAATAGAGATTGAACTAGTTGGTGCAATTGCCATAAGATATCCATTCCTCATTCCATTTTTCTTGACTTTTACTCTTAACTCTTCCCAGTCATATGAGTAGCCAAAAAGTCCACCTCTGTCAACTAATTTTTTTGCTTCTTCATTTGCACTATCTATTGGAAAAATCCCTTTACTCCATTTTGAGCCATGAAAATCTGGGTACGCTCCTTTTTCAAGTGCTAGATTTGAAGATGCTTTTATGACATTGTAGCTAACAGCTTCCATTATCTCATCTATTTTACTGAAGTGGTCATAGCTTCCCCACTCTATTCCACTCTCTGCTAGCATTTGAGCTTCACCCATAACGCCAAGTCCAATAGACCTTGATTTTAAATTTGTATGTTTTACTTTTGCATGTGGGTAAAAATTTAAATCTATTACATTATCAAGCATTCTAGTAACTATTGGTATAACTCTTTGTATCTCTTCTTTTGTGTTTATCTTCGAGAGATTTATACTTGCTAGATTACAAACAGCAGTTTTGCCCTCTGTCATCTCTTTTTCAACTATAAAAATCTTTTTCTCATTTATTGTATCAAGTGCAGTTACTTTTTTAGCATCTTTTTTGATATCACCATTTACTATCACTTTTTCATTTTCTTCAAAAGTATCATATGACCCATCTTCATATACCACTTTTGTTTTATAGTGATTTGGCTCTGTATTTTGAAATATTTCTGTACACAAATTTGAACTTCTAATAACACCGCTATGGTTGTTCGGATTTACTTTGTTTGCATTATCTTTAAAACACAAAAATGGACTCCCACTCTCAAAGTAGCTAAGTAAAATTTTCTTCCATAACTCTTTGGCTTTTAGATGTTTTTTGGAGATATTTTCATCTCTTTCATATCCTAAGTATCTCTCTTCAAAATCTTTTCCATACAGCGCTGGTAAATCTGTCACTTCTGCTGGGTCAAAAAGAGTCCAGATACCATCTTCTTCAACTCTTTTCATAAATATATCATTTATCCAAAGAGCAGGAAAGAGGTCGTGTGCTCTTCTTCTCTCTTCTCCAGAGTTTTTCTTTAAATCTAAAAAATCAGATATATCCATGTGCCAAGGTTCAAGATAAACAGCAATAGCACCTTTTCTTGTTCCTAGCTGATCAACTGCAATGGCTATATCATTTGTGATTTTTAAAAATGGTATGATTCCACCAGCCGCATTTTTGTGACCATCTATCATGCCACCCATTGATCGCACCAAATTCCAATCCCAGCCAATTCCACCACCAAATTTACTAAGTAGACTCATCTCTTTGTATGAATCAAATATACCCTCTATATTGTCAGGTGTGCTCCCTATGTAGCAAGAACTTAATTGATGTCTAGGAGTTCTTGCATTTGAGAGAGTTGGAGTTGCAAGCATTACTTCAAATTTAGAAATCAAATCATAAAATTTCTTTGCCCAATCTTGAGAATTTAATTCATTTTGAGCTAGGAACATAGCAATTGCCATGAACATGTGTTGAGGAAGCTCTATTGGAGTGCCTTGAGCATTTTTGATAAGATATCTGTCATGTAGTGTCTTTACTCCAAGATATGTAAACTGCAAATCCCTTTGTGGTTTTATATAAGCATCCAAATCTTCCAAATCATATTTATCTTTTAATCCTAAAACAATCCTTCCTTTTTTCTCGCCTCTTTCAAAATACTCTTTTAATGTGCAATACCCTGTAAATTTATTTACTTTATGATACAGATCATACAAAAAGAGTCTTGCAGCAACAAATGTCCAATTTGGTCTGTCTATATCTATCTTATCAACAGCAGTTTTTATGAGAGTTTTTTGTATCTCTTGAGTTGTAATTTTATCTCGAAATTGTATCTTTGCATCTACTTCAAGTTCACTTTGGCTTACATTCTCCAAATTTTCTACAGCCGAACTTGTATATTTTTGTATCTTTGATATATCCAATGGTTCAATTCGACCATTTCTTTTTTGAACTGTTAACATTAACCCTCCACTTTTATTTAAATACTCTAGCAAATATATTATCTACATTCTTTATATAGTAACTGTAATCAAAACAAGCTCTTATCTCATCTTCATTAAGTTTATTTTTTAAGTCAGCATCTTTTAAAAGATTTTCCAAAAATAGGCTTTCACCTTTATCGTTTATAGCCTTTTCTCCTACTTGCAAGTCTTGCCAAACTTTCATAGCATTTCTTTGTACTATTTTGTAGGCATCCTCACGGCTAACTCCTTTTGCAGGAAGCTCAAGAAGTACTCTTTGAGAAAAGATCAATCCACCTGTAAGATTTAGATTTTTCATCATATTTTTTGGATAAACCAATAGTTTTTCGATCACACCAGTTAGTCTAGCGAGCATAAAATCTGTTGTGATAAAACCATCTGTTAAAGTAAATCTTTCAACTGAACTATGACTAATATCTCGCTCATGCCAAAGAGCTACATTTTCCATAGATGGAATGGCATAACTTCTTATTATTCTGCATAGCCCTGTTATATTTTCGCTTAAGACAGGGTTTCTTTTATGAGGCATAGCAGAGCTCCCTTTTTGACCTTCACTAAAGAACTCTTCTGCTTCATAAACTTCAGTTCTTTGATAGTGTCTAATAGCCACAGCAATTTTTTCACAGCTAGAAGCTAAAAGAGCAAGAGCATTCATTAGGTTTGCGTATCTATCTCTTTGGATTATTTGATTTGATATAGGAGCTGGAGTTAATCCTAAATCTTTACAAACAAACTCTTCAAGTTCGATTGGTGAGTGAGCCATATTTCCCATAGCACCACTTATCTGACCTACACTAATCACTTTTAATGATTGTTTAAGATTTTCTAAATTTCTTGCTATTTCGTCATACCAAATGGCTAGTACTAATCCAAAAGTTATAGGCTCACCATGTATGCCATGGCTCCTGCCAACCATCATTGTCTCTTTATACTCAATTGCTCTTTTTTTGATGGCAGTCATTAAGCCTTTTACATCTTTAATTATGAGTTCAAGTGAATCTTTCATTTGCAGAGCAACAGCAGTATCTATACAATCAGAACTTGTCATTCCATAGTGAACCCACCTACTCTCATTTCCAAGGCTTTCCGAAACACTAGTTAAAAATGCAATTACATCATGTTTTGTTTTTCTCTCTATTTCATCAATTCTCTTAACATTAAAGGAAGCATTTTTTAGAATACTTTGGCAATCTCTATCATTTACAAGTCCGAGTTTGTTCCAGCCTTTTACGACAGCTTTTTCAACTTTGAGCCAAGCCTCGTATTTTGCTTGTACGCTCCACTTGTTTTTCATCTCATCTCTTGCGTATCTTTCAACCATTTTTATAAGTCCTTGTGCTATCATTAAGTATTTATTTTATCTAAAACAGAGTTAAAAAAGGGTTAAAACCGTGGCTTATATCAGAAGAAATTTTACAATTATCAAAGATATAAAAGCATATAAATTTTTAATGAATGAGTTTCATTTGAAAATGAAAGATGCACAAAAATGGATAGATAGAAAAAGAGTTTATCTAAATGATAATGTTGTAAAAGTTAAAAATATGGAGTTAAAAGGAGAATTAAAAGTTATATTTTTTAGTCCAGAGCCAAGGGGGTTGAAGCCAATATTTGAAACAGAAGATTTTGCTGTTTTTGATAAGCCAAGCGGAGTTTTGGTTCATCCAAACAAGCTAAGCGATGAGTATAGTTTAAATGATGAGATAAAGTTTTTATTTGGAGATACTGCAAACGCTATCCATAGGATAGATAAAGAGACGAGTGGATTGATGCTTGTTGCAAAAAATAAAAAGAGCGAAATAGAGCTGAAGAGATTATTTGAAAAAAGAGAAGTAAGAAAAGAGTATCTAGCTATTGTTAAAGATAAATTAGAAAATGATATGATAATAGACGCAAATCTAAAATCAAACAACCCCTCTTCTTTTATACGAATTAAATCACAGGTGAGAGACAATGGACAAAAAGCTATAACTAAAATTGAAGTCATTAAATATTCTCAAAAAAATAGAATAACCTTGATAAGAGCAAAACCTATTACAGGAAGAACTCATCAAATTAGAGCTCATATGTTTCATGTGAAACATTCGATTTTAGGTGATCCTATATATGGAGTTGATGAAGTAGATGTCAACCTATTTTTAAACAACAAAATGAGTATTGACAAAAGAGTTAATGTCACAGGGGCTAAAAGATTAATGTTACATGCAAATTTTTTAAGTTTTAAATATAAAAATATTTTGTACAATATAAATAGTAAAATTAATTTTGAGGAAATATATTTTGAATAAAATTATAGCAGATACTAAAAAAATTACTCCAAGCAAAATAGTTTGTATTGGAAGAAATTATGTAGAGCATATAAAAGAGTTAAATAATGAAGTTCCAACTTCAATGGTTATATTTATGAAACCAAATAGCGCAATTAGTGAAAAATTAGAGACAAAAAATAAAGAGTTACACTATGAAGGTGAAATCTCTTTTATGATAAAAAACTCAAAGATAAATGCTGTTGGTTTTGGTTTGGATTTGACTGATAGAGACTTACAAAGCAAACTAAAGAAAAAAGGACTTCCTTGGGAGAGAGCAAAAGCTTTTGATGGAGCGGGCGTTTTTAGTGAGTTTGTTAACATTAAGCAAAAAGATATAAATAGTCTAAATCTAAAATTATATATAAATAATAAATTAGCTCAAAGTGGCGGAGTTGATTTAATGATTTACAAACCAGCGTCTATTATAAAAGAGATTTTAACTTTTTCCACTTTACAAGATGGGGATATAGTGATGAGCGGAACTCCAAAAGGTGTTGGGACTTTTAAAACTGGCGATAAGTTTGTCGGAGAAATTTTTATTGATAATATCAAAATAATTACAAAAAGCTGGATAGCTATTTAAATTGAAAATATTTCGAGTTTATGTGCTTAAAAATACCTACACTATAAAAATAGAAATATTATTGATAAAAGTTTAAATTTGAAATATTTCTTTAATAGATTCATTTATCAAAGAATAAAACTTTTACAATTCCAAATATTGAAACTCCAACAACGATAACCAAAAAAATTACTTCGCCTTTATCAACTATACTCATTTTTTCTCCTGTCTATCTTTTAATTGACCACAAGCGGCACTTATATCCAAACCTTTTGATTCTCTAATAGTGCATAAAACTCCGTGCTTTAGCAAATAATCTTGAAATGCCAAAACATCTTTGATTTCAGGTCTTTGATAATTGCTTCCATCATGAGGATTAAAAAATATAAGGTTTACTTTGGCTTTTATACCATGTAGAAGTTTTACTAGCTTTTTTGCACTTTTTATATCGTCATTTAAATTTTTAATCACAAGATACTCAAACATAACTCTTTTTCTTGCATCAACAGGGAATTCTTTGACTGCATCTATGATTGATTCAATATTGTAAGCTTTGTTTATCGGCATCAGTTGTTCTCTTAGCTTATCATCAACTGCGTGTAAAGATATGGCAAGAAGAACTCCTAAGTTCATATTTCCTAGCTTTTTTATTTGTGCACTCAAACCACTTGTTGAGATAGTTTGTCTTCTTGGACTAATTGATAAACCAAATGGATCTGAGAATATTTTTACCGCTTTTTGAACATTATCTAAATTATCAAGTGGTTCACCCATACCCATAAAGACAATATTGACTCTTCTATTTTCTGCTATATTATTGTCTTTTTTTATCATTAAGACCTGAGAAGTTATCTCTCCTGATGTTAAGTTTCTCAAAAATCCACTTTTCCCAGTAAGGCAAAATGAACATCCAATTTTGCAACCAACTTGAGATGATATACAAATTGTATATCTTGTGTGATGTATAAGTTTTCCATCATCAGCAACCTCCTCTTTTTTCATTGGTAGTAAAACTGATTCAATAGTTTTTCCATCATTTAGAGCAAAAAGATACTTGATGCTACCATCACTACTCTGCTCAATAGTAGATATTTTTAATGGGCATAAATAGTAATTTTCTTTTAGTATTTCTCGTAAATCTTTTGGTATATTTTTCATATCATCAAAAGAATTTACATATTTTTTATAAATCCATTCATATAACTGTTTAGCTCTAAAAGATGGTTTTATTATAGAACCAAGCTCTTCTTTTGTATAGTTTAGTATATTTATTTTACTCATAGTTACTCACTTGTTTTCTCACATGAGATGTTAGTTTTTCTTTTGCTTTTATATGATTTTTGATGAAATCTTTATGTGCATTATTATTACAATAGTTAGTGATTATAAAAATTCCATTTGCTGGAATATTGAATTTATTTGCTACTGTTAGTATAGAAAAGAACTCCATATTTTCAGCTTCAATTCCATTTTCTAAAAATATGTTAGATAACTTTTCGTTAGTTGTGATATAGTTACTAGAATTTACTAAGATATTATTTATGTTAGTTGTTTCACATGAAACATTATTTTTGATTGATACAATTTTGTTATCCAAAGGCGTATAACAGTTATTTAAAAAATAGCCTGTTTCAATATTGGTAGAAATGCATGAATGTATGATGTCAAAAGGTTTTAAATTTCCATAGCTTCCAGCAGTTCCGATAAAAAGCAGAGATTTTGGTCTGTTTTGCAGTATAAGTTTTGTTAAATTTATACTGCTATTTATCAGTCCAATTCCAACAGGGAATGCAAAGTTAAATGTTTCATTATTGCCAGCACTTAAGACTATCATATTCTTACAGCTATACCCTCTTTTTTCAGGTATCTTTTTAAATCCATTATATCAATCTCTTTATAGTGAAATATGGAAGCTGCAAGTGCAGCATCCGCACCATTTAAAAAAGCATCTCTTATATGCTCCATTGTGCCAGCTCCACCACTTGCAATAACAGGTATATTTAGAGATGAACTCATCTTTGAAGTTAGTTTAATATCATATCCGTTTTTAACGCCATCACAATCCATAGAAGTTAGAAGTACCTCTCCTACTCCTCTTTTTTCTACCTCTTTTGCCCAGACAAGAGCATCTAATCCTGTATCGATTCTGCCCCCATTTATAAATACATGCCATTTCTTCCCTACTTTTTTGGCATCAATTGCAACAACAATACACTGAGAACCAAATCTTTTTGATGCTTGATTTATAAAATCAGGATGACTTATGGCATATGAATTTATACTTATCTTGTCACAACCTACATTTAAAAGATTGTATATATCATTCATAGTTCTAATACCACCACCTACAGTTAGAGGAATAAAAATTTCTTGAGCCACTTTTTCAACAATATGAATGATTGTATCTCTTTTTTCATGGGTTGCAGTTATATCTAAAAATGTAATTTCATCAGCACCTTCTTGGTTATATCTTTTGGCAATTTCAACGGGGTCACCAGCATCTTGGAGCCCAACAAAGTTTACACCTTTCACAACTCTCCCATTTTTTACATCAAGGCAAGGTATAATTCTTTTGGCAAAATTTTCCATTTAAAACTCCTGTACAATAGTATCTAATATATAAAAAAAATCGGCTGAATTATTACGCATCATGTATGTTTTGAGAAAAAAATTAATAGACTTCTTGCATAACCCCTATACACCTCCAGGGGCTAAAAAGTGGTAAGATTGTGCAAAACAAATTTTTAAGCCTAGCCATAGCTAAGTTTAAAATATTTTCTAATGTAAAAGTACTATCAATTTTCAAGGTTTAAAAGGTAGCTTTTTATATCAAGCCCACTTGCATAGCCAGTTAATTTTCCAGACTTACCAATAACTCTATGACAAGGGACAATGATAGCTATGGGATTTGCCCCGTTTGCCCCACCAATTGCTCTTGTAGCCTTGGGGTTGCCTATCATTTTAGCTTGTTGGGCATAACAAATAGTTTGACCATAAGGAATTTTAAGCAGAGCATTCCAAGCTTTGTTTTGAAAAGAGGTACCATTAAAACTAAGAGGAATTTCAAATTTTTCTCTTTTTTTAGCAAAATATTCATCAAGTTGCTTGTGAGTGAGCTCTAGCAAAGGATGGTTTTTTTCTATAATTTTATTAAACTTACTTTTTGCTTTATTCCAACTAACTATAGGCATCACTATTCTAAGACAATTCCCGTCAGTAGCAACACATACATCCCCAATGGCAAAGTTAAACACTTGATAGAAGAGAGCCATTATAAAACCTTTTTATTTGCATTATATCATGTTTGATTAGAGCTAAGGACTGAATTTTAATATGATAAAAATAGAAGTAAACTTATCTCATAATAAACTTATAAGTATATTAAGGATAGAATGGCGTAAATTAAAGGTAATGCATGGTAAAAATTGAGGCTAAAAAAAGATTTGGTCAAAATTTTTTAAAAGATACAGTAGTTTTAAATAAAATCATCCAATCGATGCTCAAAAACAAGTATAAGCTTGTAGAAATTGGGCCTGGCTTAGGTGATTTGACGCAAATGCTTTTAGGAGTAAAACCCTTAAAAGCTTATGAGGTCGATAGAGACTTATGCGTTCATTTGAGAGAAAAATTTCGCAAAGAGATAAAACAAGAGAAGTTAAAACTAGAGGAAACTAATGTTTTAGAATGTTTTGACAGGGGCTCGCTTGAAGACGAACCTTATGATTTGGTTGCAAATTTACCATACTATATAGCAACAAAAATTATTTTCGAAGCGCTAAAAGATGGAAAATGTAACTCTATGATATTGATGGTGCAAAAAGAGGTTGCGTTGAAATTTTCCGCTTTGGCAAAGACTAAAGAATTTACTTCTTTGGCGATACTCTCTCAAAGTATAGCAGATGTAGAGTTGCTTTTTGATGTGCCATCAAGTTCATTTGAACCTGCACCAAAAGTAACTTCATCTATTTTGAAAATTGTGAAAAAAAGAGAATATATACAAGGGGATAGACCTTTGTTTAAAAATACTCGGGACTTTATTGGATTTAAAAAGTATCTAAAAATTTCTTTTTCTAGTCCTAGAAAAACTTGGGTGAAAAATATATCCTCAATTTACAATAAAGATTTTGCTAAAAAGTTGTTAAATAATGTAAATATAGCAACAAATACAAGACCTCATGAACTAAGTGTCACAGATCATCTTAATTTATATGAAAAGATCTCTTTTCAAAATTAAGGTAAAAATATGCAAGAAAACAAGAAAAATGTTGCTGGCAAAAAGCCAGTAAACCAAAAAACGCAAGATAGTCCAAATAGTGCAAAAAAACCGCAAGGGCAAACAAAAAAACAAAATCCCAATAAACAAAATAGAAAAAGGAAAAGTGCTAAAAATCAACCAAGTGTGCTTGATGGTAGTGAAAAATGGCAAAAAGATATGCAAATTGCTATTGCAACAAATCATAAAATACATAAGGAAAGATTAGAAAAATTTAATCTTATAAATCAAAATACAAAAGCAAAGGTAAAAATTACTCCTCTTGGTGGACTTGGTGAAATTGGTGGGAATATAACTGTTATAGAGACGGATACAAGTGCAATTATCGTGGATGTTGGCATGAGCTTTCCTACTGATGATATGCACGGAGTTGATATTTTAATCCCTGATTTTACCTACTTGAGGCAAATAAAAAAGAAGATAAAAGCTATCGTGATAACTCATGCTCACGAAGACCATATAGGCGCTGTCGCTTATCTTTTTAAAGAGATGCAATTTCCTATATATGCAAGTCCACTTCCACTTGGAATGCTTTCAAATAAATTTGAAGAGCATGGATTAAAGCAGTATAGAAAACTTTTTAGACCAGTTCAAAAGAGAAAAGTATATGATATTGGTGATATAAAAGTAGAGTGGATGCATATAACACACTCTATCATAGACGCTTCGTCATTGGCGATAACTACTGAAGCTGGGACTATAATCCATACAGGTGATTTTAAGATAGACCATACTCCAATAGATGGATATGTGACAGATTTAAATAGATTTGCAGAGTATGGCGAAAAAGGGGTTTTATGCCTGCTTAGCGATAGTACAAATTCACATAAAGAGGGTATAACTAGAAGTGAAAGCACAGTGGGAAAGACTTTTGATTATATATTTTCAAAATCAAAAGGAAGAGTAATAATGTCAACTTTTTCTTCAAATATCCACAGAGTTTATCAAGCGATTAGCTATGGGCTAAAACACAATAGAAAAGTTTGTGTAATAGGTAGATCCATGGAGAGAAATCTTTTTACTGCAGTAGACTTGGGTTATATAGACCTTGATAAAAATATATTTATAGATCCATTTGAGGTAAATAAGCATAATGATAACGAAGTTTTAATAGTCACTACAGGAAGTCAAGGTGAAACTATGGCAGCACTGTATAGGATGGCAACGGATGAGCATAGACATATCAAGATAAAAACAAGTGACCAGATAATCATATCAGCAAAAGCAATTCCAGGAAACGAGGCTAGCGTGTCTAAGGTGCTAAACTTTTTGATAAAGAGTGGCGCAAGTGTGGCTTATCAAGACTTTAGCGAAATACATGTGAGCGGTCATGCTGCTCAAGAGGAACAAAAACTAATACTAAGACTTGTGAAACCAAAATTTTTCCTACCAGTGCACGGAGAGCATAATCATACGGCAAAACACAAAGAAACCGCTATCAAATGCGGAGTACCACCAAAAAATATTTTGCTTATGAGTGATGGTGATCAGATAGAAGTATGTCCTAAGTACATCAAAAAAGTAAAATCTGTCAAAACAGGAAAAGTTTTTGTCGATAATCAGGCCAATGAAAAGATAGCAAATGATGTTGTGATAGATAGACAAAAAATGGCAGAAGCTGGACTTGTTATGGTTGTAGCCCAAGTCAACTTAAATGAGCAAAAACTAGCAAGTAAACCAAGAGTAGTAAGCTATGGTTTGGTTTCAGATAAGGACGATAGAAAATTTTCACAAGAGATGGAAGGCGTTATAGACCAGTTTACGATAAATGCCAAAAAAGAGCTTTTTCAAAATAAAAAAGCTCTTGAAAATGAACTTAGGCAAGTTCTAAGAAAGCATATTTATAGAAAAATGAAAAAATATCCAACCATTGTTCCGACAATATTTATGATGTAAGGTAGAGATTATGGATTTTAAAGAGATAGCAAGAGATGTACTCAAACTCGAAGCCAAAGAGTTACTTGATGCAGCTGAAATGATAGATGATGAGATAGATAGAGCCGTAGGGTTAATAGCCAATATAAAAGGTAAACTAATTATAACAGGTGTTGGAAAAAGTGGATTAATAGGAGCAAAAATTGCTGCAACTATGGCAAGTACGGGAACAAGTAGTTTTTTTATTCATCCCACAGAAGCACTTCATGGGGATTTAGGGATGATAGGGAAAGATGATGCAGTATTAGCCATTAGCTATAGTGGTGAAAGTGAAGAGCTTATCAAAATTCTTCCTCATATAAAAAGATTTGATATACCATTAATTGCAATGGCTAGAGATAAAAATTCATCACTAGGTCGATATGGGGATGCTTTTTTATCCATAAATGTTTCAAAAGAGGCTTGTCCACTTGACGCAGCCCCTACAACTTCGACAACTTTGACCCTTGCTATGGGAGATGCTATTTCTGTTTGTTTGATGAAGAAAAAGAATTTTCAAAAAGAGGATTTTGCGTTATTTCATCCTGGCGGAAGTCTAGGCAAGAGGCTATTTATAAAAGTCAAGGATTTGATGCATACAGATGATTTACCAGTTGTGCAAAAAGATTCTAGTTTAAAAGATGCTATAGTTGTTATGAGCGAAGGAATGCTTGGAAATGTTCTTATTGAAGATAGTAATGGGAAACTTTTAGCGATACTAAGTGATGGGGACTTGCGAAGAGCAATCATGAGAGAGGACTTTTCCATGGATACTAAAGCGATTGATTTTGCAACAAAAAATCCTAAAGTTTTAGAGGGTGAAAATACTCTAGCCAGCGATGCCCTTTCTTTTGTGGAAATGTATAAAATACAGCTCATCGCTATCGTAAATAAAAATCAAAAAGTAGTGGGTGTGCTTCATATCCATGACTTGATAGAGGCAGGTATAAAATAGTGGAACCTATACGATTAAACAAAATGATATCACATAATACAAGACATTCTAGAAGAGAAGCGGATAAGCTTATAGAAGATGGATTAGTGACGATTGATGGAGAAATTGTTACAGATTTATCAACAAAAGTGACTTATGATGATAAGATAAAAATTAAAGGTAGAAGTCTTTATAGGAAAACAAAGTACTCTGTTATCGTTTACCATAAGAAAAAAGGTGAGTTAGTTAGCAAGAGAGATGACAGGGGCAGAAAAACAATATTTGATACTTTACCATCAAAATTTTCACACTTTATGAGTGTTGGAAGACTTGATTTTACGAGTGAGGGACTGCTTTTGCTAAGTGATGCAGCAGATATAGTTTCAGCTTTGATGCATGGTGATTTGGAAAGAGTATATTATGTGAAGATAAAAGGAAAGATAACAGTCCAAATGGAAATAGCCATGAAAGAGGGGTTATTCCTTGCAGATGCAAGCAAAGGCGGACATGAACAAAGCAGAGTTAGGTCTATGGAGTTTGCACCGTTTTTGAATTATCGCATTATTAAAAGTACACCCACTTACTCAACTATCAAAGTTACTATAAATGAGGGAAAGAATAGAGAATTAAGAAGGTTTTTTGGTTACTTTGATGCAGATGTTGTTGGACTTAAAAGAGTAAGCTATGGCAAAGTAGATTTAGACATGCTAAAGCCTGGAAAACATAGATTTTTGACAAATACCGAGTATGACGCACTTAGGGATTATCTAGCTTATACAAAAAATGAGAAAGTTAAAGATTGATAGATAATTTAGCTCTATATTTTAGACCTAAAAATATAAAAGATATGTGTGGACAAAAGCATCTGTGTGGAAAAGATGCATCTTTTAGAAAATTGCTTGAGAAGCAAAGCATATCTCATAGTATATTTTTTGGACCTGCAGGAGTTGGAAAAACAACTCTTGCTAAAATTATATCTACTCAAATGGAGTTGCCCTTCTATGAGATGGATGCTACAAATTTAAAAGTCGAAGAGATAAGAAAGATACTCAAAAACCATCAAAATTCACTCTTAAAACCACTTATCTTTATAGATGAGGTACATAGACTCTCAAAAACTCAGCAAGAAGTACTTTTAGTACCTATGGAAAAAAGAGAAGCTATCATTATAGGAGCTTCAACAGAAAACCCATACTTTACTCTAACAAATGGTATCAGATCGCGTTCGATGTTATTTGAGTTTTTCCCACTTATTGATAGTGATTTGGAAGAGGTTTTGATAAAAGTCAAAAACGAATTGGATTTTTCTTTTCAAGAAGATGCAAAAGAGTATCTCATAAGCTCATCTTCGGGAGATGTGCGCTCCATGCTAAATCTATTGGAATTTGCTTTAAAAGTCTCTTCACAAATAGACCTCAAAATCCTAAAATCACTAAGACCAAATGCATTAAAAGATGGAGTTAGCTCAAATGATACTCACTACAACCTAATAAGTGCTATGATAAAAAGTGTACGAGGAAGTGATGCGGATGCTGGGCTTTACTATCTAGCAAGATTGATAGATGGAGGGGAGAGTGCCGATTTTATTGCTAGAAGACTTATTGTTTTAGCAAGTGAAGATATAGGAAATGCAAATCCAAATGCTTTAAGTCTGGCAAATAGTTGTTTGCAAGCAGTTAGTAAAATAGGTTTTCCCGAAGCAAGAATTATACTTTCACAAGTACTCATATATCTTTCAAATTGCCCAAAATCAAATAGTGCATATGAGGCTATTAATAAGGCACAAAGCTATGTCAAAACTAATAAAATGCTAAATATACCAAAACAGTTGACTAAGTTAGGTGCAAAGAAGTATAAATATCCTCACTCTTTTGGAGGGTGGGTTGAGCAAAAATACCTAGAGACTGATTTGAAATTTTATGAAAGCTCTCATGTAGGCTTTGAAAAAACTTTAGATGAGTGGCTAAATAAAATCAAAAACAAGAGATAATAAAATGAACTTTTACACAGCGACAGCTCATGCAATAGTAGCGAGGAATTTTTGTGTAATTACTTTTGTAAAAAGGGGAGATTAAATGAAGATAGCTATCGTGGGTGGTGGAATCAGCGGATTGGCCACAGCTTTTTATATCAAACAAGAAAAGACAGATGTAAAAATTACACTTTTTGAAAAACAGAGTTCACTTGGTGGAAAAATGATGACTAAAAATATAGATGGTTTTTTATTTGAAGAGGGTAGTAACGGCTTTTTATCAAATAAACCTGATACGCTAGAACTCGTCAAGGAGAGTGGAAGCGAAGAGTTACTTATGAGAAGTAGTGACAATGCAAGAGTGAGATTTATTTATAAAAACGCACTTCATCAGCTCCCAGAATCTGCAAAAGCTTTTTTACGAACACCACTTTTGTCACTACTTGGAAAACTAAGAGTTGCAGGAGAAATTTTTATACCTGCTAAAAAAGATGATAGTGACGAAACCCTACAATCTTTCGGATACAGAAGAGTAGGGCGGGAAATGACAGATGCATTTTTAGATCCGATGGTTGCAGGTATTTTTGCCTCTGCACCCGATAAAATATCTGTTAATTCTGCTTTTCCAGCAGTTGTTAAACTTGAAAAAGAGTATGGTGGACTCTTTAAAGGAATGATGAAAAAGAAGAAAAAAGAGGCAGGACCAGGCGGAGTTTTGATGAGCTTTAAAGGTGGAGTTAGTGCTTTTATAAAATCACTCTCAAACTCTTTAGATATCAAGATAAAAACAGGAGTATCTATAAAGAGTATTAGCCAAAATTCAAATAAATATCTAATTCAAGCAGATGATAAAACAGAAGAGTTCGATATAGTTATACTCTCAACCCCCGCATATGAGAGTGCAGAGATATTGAGACAAATAGACCCAGAACTATCAAAAATGCTAGATGATATAGAGTATTCACCTATAAGCGTTGTAGGTTTGGGCTACAATGAACTTTCTGCCAATCTTGAGGGTTTTGGACTATTGACGACAAGTTCGTCAAAAAAAGAGGTTTTAGGCGTTTTGTGGGATAGTTCGATTTTTGCTGATCGTGCCCCAAAAAATAAAAAAGCCCTCAGAGTCATGATAGGAGGACAAAGAAACCCATCTTTAGCACTAAAAAGTGAAGAGGAGCTAAAAAATATAGCGATAAAAGGGGTAAAAGAGACAATGGGCGTAGAAGAGAGTCCTGATGTTGTATATGTGAAACAATGGAAAAGGGGCATACCAAATTATAGATTAGGACACTTAGAGCGAATGGATAAATTATTTAAAAAATTAAAAACCCATAAAAACTTATATTTAAGCTCAAATGCCTACTTTGGAGTAGGGCTAAATGATTGTGTAGGAAATTCAAAAAGAGTTGCAAAAGAGATTATAAAAGAGATATTTTAGGGGGCTGAATTTTAAATTACAGCCCTAACTCTTTACTGATTTTTATTTTGTCAAATCCACATATCCATCTGCTCCCAATTAAAAGAGCAGGAACCCCTTTGCAACCGTGTTTTTGACAATCTTTTGCAGCATCTGTATCTTTGCTTATATCTATATTTTTAAACTTTATGTTATTAGTTTTTAGATACTGTTTTGCTGTTACACACCAATGACAACCTGGAGATGTAAACAAGACTACTCTTTTTTGCTTTTTTGCTTCACTCATTTTCACCCCTTTATTTTTTTATTGATACCATTTTGACATAAATTGCCAGCGAAACCAAAAGTGCTGAAACCCCAAGTATGAGATAGATGGCTGAGAGCATATTTTTTGGATCCGTGATAGCAAATTTAAATACTAGCATCAGAGCTTCTATCGCTAGCGCTATGACTATTGAACCTAAAAATCTTACCATAGTTTTGTGTATATCATGAGCCTCATCTTTTTTACTTTTTCCTAGAACTTCTTCTTCGAAGATAGTTTTTACGAGGTCAAAAATTGCTAAAGATAAGGTTAGTAATATCGTTGACTTAAACATCATATCTATATCTCGAATTGCACTAAAAAAACTATGTGTCATGAGATTTGCGATACTGTTAAAAAACAGTAAAAAAGCTATTGCTAAAAGCGCAAAAGAGAACATGCTGTAGGTAATTTTTGTAAAATTTGCAAAAATTGATTGCATAGAAGATGGTTGAGAAATTTTAACTATATCTTTTAAAGATATATCTATGCACACAACATACATTAACTCATCTTTATCATTGTAGATAGGATATGATGCTGTGACAGTCAATTCATTTGTTATTGTTGATGGATAGGGGTCAGTGAGTACACATCTTTTCTCTTTAACACAGCGATAAAAGTAAGATTTGCTACTCCTATTTTCCCCTTTGCCTCCTTTGTGGCTTGGTTTATTTGTTATATTGTCAGTAGCTTGTAAACCATTATTATCAAGAATATACAGTGCTTCAAAATCATCAACTTCATCAACTATCTTCTTAAGTGATTTTTTTATCTCCATTATACTTGAACTTGGCAAATGCGAAGATATGTTTCTGCTAAACAGATAACACAAATATGCTCTTGCTCTTGTTCTTGATTCTGCAAATTGTTGAACTTCTCGAATAACCATTTTAAACTCCTCTTAGTTTTAGACTTAATATCCCTACATATTCGTGAAGTGCTATATAGCTTCTATTGAGTGCTCCAATATTTGGTAAAAAATCCCAAAATGATTTTGGCTTATGGCTGATTTTAAAATCGGTAGCGGCAGGGATAACATTAAAACCAAAATACTTATATAGTAAAGCTGACCTTTTCATGTGGTATGCAGAAGTAACAAGGTAAATTGTAGGATTTTTTATGCCTAGTTTATCAAAACTCTCTTTAGAAAATTTTGCATTTTGATAAGTGCTTAGGCTTCTATTTTCTGTGCTTAAAGAAAATTTATTTAAAATTATATCTTTTGATAGCACGATAGAGATACCAAGATTTTTTTCTAACTCTTTCATGCTCTCTACAAAAGCGTCAGCTTGCGTGTATTTTTTATATAATCCTGCACCACTAAAAAGGAGTGGAAGATTTTTTGATTTTGCCAACATAATACCCCACATAGCTCTTTTGTAGGCATCATTTGCCATTGGGATATTTGTACTTCCGACGATACTTCCACCTGCTAAAACGATAACTGCTAGAGCTTTTTTGCTCTGTTCTATCTTTTTATTATAAGGAGTTTCTAGTGGAGAGAGTAAAAAATCTGACACATATGAGTTGCTAAGAAGATAGAAAGTAAGAGCAAAAAAAATAAATATTGATTTGAATTTTTTTACATAAAATGCTGCAAAGAAAAAGAGTATGATAAAAATTCCTGGAGGTAGAACAAGGTAGGTAAAAAGTTTAGAAACTATATAAATCAAACTCATCTGCTATACCAATACAACCTCTTTTTTTCCATCTTTTAGCTCGCCAATTACATATCCGTCACTATTTTGTAGGATATAATCCACATTTTTAGGACTAGCTACTAAAATCATGCCAATTCCCATATTAAAAGTTCTATACATTTCGAGTTCATCTATATGTTTTTTCATCAAATCAAATATAGGTAAAGTCTTTATCTTATCTTTTTGCACAATTGCTTGAAGGTTATCAGGCAAAATTCTAGGAAGGTTTTCTATGATTCCGCCACCTGTTATGTGTGCTAATGCATTTATCTTATTTTTAAGTTTTTTAAATATTTTTACATAGATTTTTGTCGGTGCTAAAAGAGTGTCTATAAGAGGTTTTCCATCAATTTTATCATCAAATTTATAATTTAATTTTTCAAAAAAAAGTTTTCTAACAAGGGAATAACCGTTTGAGTGGATACCAGAGCTTGGAAGGGCTATTAAAATATCACCAGCACTTACATGCAAGAGTCTGTTCATTTCATCTTTTTCTGCGATGCCTACTGCAAAACCAGCTAAATCAAAATCTTTTGGAGCATACATACCAGGCATCTCAGCAGTTTCTCCACCTATCAAAGAGCATTCTGATTGTCGGCAACCCTTAGCAATTCCACTCACAACTGCTGTTGATTCGTCAATTTTGAGTTTGCTTGTTGCGTAGTAATCTAAAAAAAATAGAGGTGTACCAAAGTTACAGATGAGGTCATTTACACACATAGCAACTAAGTCTATACCTACAGTATCAAATTTTCCTGAATCAATAGCAAGTTTTAGTTTCGTACCAACTCCATCAGTTGCACCTAGTATAACAGGTTTATCATAGCCACTAGGGAGTTCATAGGCGCCAGCAAATGAACCAATTCCACCTATTACATTTGCATCAAATGTTGACTTTACTAATGGTTTTATATTTTCTACAAATTGTGCACCAGCATCTATATCAACTCCTGCATCTTTATAACTTACATTACTCATCTCTTGACCTTTTTCTATTTTTATGGGATTTTAGCAAAATATATGTTAAAATCATCATAAGGATGGAGAATGATTGTACTTACAGGTTCAATTGCAACTGGAAAAAGCTCAATTTGCAAGCTTCTTGAAAAAAATGGTTGGGCAGTGGTTGATGCAGATAAAATTGCAAAAGAGTTGATAGATGCCAAAGTGATAGAAGCGCTTTTTGGCTCAAATTTTATCAAAAATGGTGAGATAGACCGAAAAGCTCTTGGCACTTTGATTTTTAATAATGTTAACCAGAGAAAAAAACTAAATGAGTATATTCATCCTTTGATAAGACAAGAGATAAGCAAACAAGTTGCAATGCTAAAAGAGGAAAACATAAAGTATATAGTAGATATTCCTTTGTATTTTGAGAGTGGAAATTATGATGCGAGCAAGGTAGTCTTAGTTTATTGTCCAAAAGAGTTACAGATAAAAAGAGTTATGAAAAGAGATAATATAAGTAAAAAAGAGGCCATAAAAAGAGTTGATTCTCAAATAGATATAGAAGAAAAAAGGAAAAATGCCGATTTCGTCATAGACAACTCGAAAGATGTGGAATATTTGATAGAGCAGAGTAAAAAATTAATGGAGTATTTAAGTGCAAATTTCAAAGTATAATGCAAGTGGAAATGATTTTGTGATATTTCACACTTTTAAGGAGCTAGATAGAAGTAAGCTTGCTATCAAGTTGTGTGACCGTCAAGATGGAGTAGGGGCAGATGGTTTGATAGTTCTTTTACCTCATGATAAAGAGGATTTTAAATGGCAATTTTATAATAATAATGGCTCAATTGCAAATATGTGTGGAAATGGAACAAGAGCTTGTTCTCACTATGCTTTTGCGAATGGTTTAGCTAGAAGTAAGATGAGCTTTTTAACAGGAGCTGGGGTTATAACTTCAACAGTTAATGGAAATATAGTGGAAACTTTACTAACACAGCCACAAAAATTAAGCAAACCTTTTAAAGAAGAGGGCAAAACCTGGTATTTTTACGATACAGGAGTTCCCCATCTTGTCACATTTGTAGAAGATATAGATAGTTTTGATTTGCAAATTGCAGCAAAAATGAGATATAAGTATGATGCAAATATAAATTTTACAACCATTGAAAAAAATAAGCTATATGTAAGGACATATGAGAGAGGTGTTGAGGCAGAAACTTTGGCATGTGGGACTGGCATGGCAGCTTGTTTTTATAGTGCAAATCAGATTGGACAAATTGGAGATTTTGCAAAAGTTTATCCAACAAGTAAAGAAGAGCTAGAGTTGCAAATATCAAATGAAAAGCTTTATTTTAAAGGTAAAGTCTCTAAAATTTTTGATACGGCGCTAGATGCTTTTTAGATTTTTATTTTTATTTATCTTGGGTTTAAATGCTTTTGGTGCAGGGTTTCCTAGCTATTATTATGATATAAGAAGTCCTAAAATACAGAAAAAAGAGTTTATCAAAATACTTTTACCACTCATAGAGAGAAGCAATAAGCAAGTAACAAAAGACAGAGTGTTTATTAAAACTTTTTTAGTGAGTGTATGGGCAAATAGCTTTAGAAATTTGGATAATACATCACTTAAAAATCTAATAAAGATTTATAAAAAATACAAGATAAAAGGACTTTTTAACCAAACAGAGTATTTAAAAAGAGTTGATACTGTTCCAACTTCATTGGCTTTGGCACAAGGAGCTATAGAGAGTGGTTGGGGAAAAAGTAGATTTGTGATAGAGGCAAATAATATCTTTGGACACTGGACATATACGGGCAATGGGCTGATACCAGCCAATAGAGATGAAGGCAAAACTCATATGATAAGGATTTTTAATTCACTCCAAAGTTCAGTAAATGCATATATTTTAAATTTAAACAGAAATAGAGCTTATAGAAAATTTAGAGTAGATAGATTAAAAGCAAGAGAAGAAAAGATAATTTATAATGGTTTGATGGCTTCGAAAACGATGATTAACTACTCTGCTTTAAAGCAGCAGTATATAAATATACTAGATAGTGTTATCAAGAGAAATAACTTATTGTACTATGATAGATTATAATCCTGCTTCTCTTATAGCCTCTGCTTGGTAGTGTGTTATCAAGAGGTCGATAATCTCATCATATAAACCACCTTCCATAATAGCATCTAGCCTATATAATGTAAGTCCTATTCTATGGTCTGTTATGCGGTTTTGTGGATAATTATATGTTCTGATTCTTGCACTTCTATCGCCTGAACCTACTTGCAATTTTCTCTTTTCGCTCTCCACACTATTTTGTTCTTGCATTTGCAAGTCATATAATCTAGCTTTTAAAATTTTCATAGCTGAGGCTTTATTTTTATGTTGGCTTTTTCCGTCTTGATTTGTAACAACTAAGCCACTTGGTAGGTGAGTAATTCTTACAGCACTATCTGTTGTATTTACAGATTGACCACCATTTCCACTTGACCTCATGACATCAATTTTCAAATCATTTGGGTTTATCTCTATCTCAACATCATCAACTTCGGGCATAACAGCGACTGTAACCGCTGAGGTGTGAACTCTTCCTTGAGATTCTGTTTTTGGAACTCTTTGAACTCTATGAACCCCGCCTTCAAATTTTAATTTTGAATAAACACTTTCGCCTTTTATAAGAGCAACAACCTCTTTATAACCATCTAGTACACCTTCACTTGAGTTGACTATTTCAACTTTCCAATTTTTTATTTCAGCATATCTGAGGTAAGATTTAAAAAGATCAGACACAAAAAGAGCAGCTTCATCGCCACCTGTTCCAGCTCTTATCTCTAAAAAGATATTTTTATCATCATTTGGATCTGTTGGTAGAAGTATGACTTTTATCTCCTCTTGTATTCTCTCTTTTAAAGGTTCTAGCTCTTTTAACTCTTCTTTCGCAAGTTCCCCTAAATCACTATCATCAAGTAGGGTTTTGTTTTCCTCTATGGAGTCTAAAGTTTGTATATACTCATCTGCTTTGTCTTTTATGTCTTGGAGATGAGATTGTTCTTTCGATAACGCAGTCATTTTATTGATATTATTTGCAATATCAGGCTCACTTAAGAGCCTGCTTATCTCATCATATCTATCTAAAAAAGGTTGAAGTTTGTTTTTGAGCAATTTTTATACTTAGTAGTAAATGCTTACGCATCACCATTTAGTCTATTTACAAGTTTAGCAAGTCTGCTTACTCTTCTTGCAGCTGTATTTGATTTTAAGATGCCTTTGTTGACATATGCATGAAAGTTTTTGTTTACATCTTTTAAAGCTTTTAGTGCAGTTTCTTTATCGCCTGCATCTACTGATTCTCTAAGAGCTCTTGTAAGATTTTTGATTCTAGTTTTATAAAATCTATTTCTCTCAGTTCTCTTTTTTGTTTGTCTTATTCTTTTTTCTGCTGATTTATGATCTGCCATTTTATAGCCTTTTATTTTATTTTTAGGAATGGATTATACACAAAGAAAGATTAAACTAAACTTATTTTAAGATTTTTTTTAGATAAAAATTGATCTATTTTTATCTAAAAGTACTGTTAAGAGTACAAAATGAGGTATTTAGAGGTATGGCGTACCTCTAAATAGTTTTATAGTGCAGCTTTAGCCTGCTTTACCACAATTGCAAATGCTTGCGGGTCATTCATAGCCATATCTGCTAAAATTTTTCTATCTAATTGTATGTTTGCTTTGTTTAAAGCATTGATGAAGCGAGAATAACTTATATCATTTAATCTACAAGCAGCATTGATTCTTACAATCCAAAGTCTTCTAAAATCTCTCTTTTTGTTTCTTCTATCTCTGTAAGCATAGACTAGACTTCTCTCTAACTGCTCTTTCGCTTTTCTAAAATGTTTTCTTCTACCGCTGTAGAAACCTTTTGCTTGCTTTAGTATCTTCTTGTGTCTTCTTCTTCTGACAATACCTGTTTTTACTCTTGCCATTTATGTCTCCTTGACCTTAATTGGTGTCCCTTTGTGGGAACTTGCCCTCTGTTGAGGGGAAAATTGCAATGATTTTTTATTAACTTTTTGTTAAAACTCTCTACTTCTTGCCTAACATCAATTTTACAGATGCCATATCACGGCTATCTACGCTTTTTGATTCTTTAAGTCCACGCATTCTTTTCGTAGGCTTTTTAGTAAGAATATGACTTCTAAAGGCAGAACCTCTTTTTATCCTATTTTTACTAGCTTTAAATCGCTTAGCTGCACCGCGTACCGTCTTCATTTTCGGCATGCTTTCTCCCTTTATATTTTAAAGATATCTCTATCTTTTTTATAAGCTGATAATTTTAGCTTAAAATCTCTTAAAATAATATAATTTTTGCTATTTTTTTGGAACAACAAGCATATTTACATAACGACCTTCAAATATAGGGGGCTTATCTCTATCTCCGAGATCTTCAACCATAGGCCAAACTCTCTCAAGAACTTCTTTTCCTGCATCAGGATTTGACATCTCTCGCCCTCTTAGAAAAACTCGGAATTTAACATGCTTTCCCTCTTCTAAAAACTCTCTAGCATGTTTAATCTTGTAGTTTACATCATTTTGGGCAATCTTAACTGAAAGTTTAATCTCTTTAACTTCGATAGTTTTTTGCTTCTTTTTTGCTTCTTTTTGCTTCTTTACTTGTTGATACTTAAACTTACCATAATCCATAATCTTGCAGACTGGTGGTTTTGCATCTGGAGCGATAAGAACCAAATCCAAGCCTATTCCCTCAGCTATCGCTAGGGCTTTGTTTCTTGAAATCACACCATATTGCGTGCCATCATCACCTAAACACCTAACTTCGCTTGCTCGAATGTCGTCATTGAGCATTACTTCTTTGCTTTTACTCAAAAGTGTACCTCACTAAGTTTCTCCTTTATTTTTATTTTTAATTCGTCTATGCTTAGATTATACTGTTTTCTTTCTCTTCTATCCCTTAGGGCGACACTATTTTTCTTAATTTCTTCATCGCCTACTACCAAAATCATTGGAACTTTCATCTTTTCTGCATTTCTTATTCTTTTATTTAGGCTCTCGTTTTTTGCTGAAATTTCTGTATCAATTCCCTCTTCTAGGAGTATCTCAAATAGCTTTTTAGCATACTCATGATGAGCTTCAGAAATCGGCACTATTATAGCTTGTGTAGGAGCTATAAAAAATGGTAACTCCCCAGCGGTATGCTCTATAAGTATGCCTATAAATCTTTCAAATGAACCCAAAATTGCACGATGAAGCATAACAGGGCGAGTGTGCTCATTGTTGGCATCCACATAAGCCAAATCAAATCTCTCAGGTAAATTAAAATCAACCTGAATAGTTCCACATTGCCACTTTCTTTTTAGTGCGTCTGTTATTTTTATATCAATCTTAGGACCATAAAATGCTCCACCACCTTCGTCTATACCATACTCTATACCATTTCCATCAAGGGCATCCATCAAGCCTTTTGTAGCCGCTTCCCAATAGGTATCTTCGCCGATAGCTTTTTCGGGTTTTGTAGAGACTTCCATCTCATACTCAAATCCAAAAGCACTCATAAGAGTATCGACAAAATCAAGAATCTCTAAAACATTCTCTTTTATCTGGTCAGGTGTGCAAAATATATGTGCATCATCTTGGGTAAATTCTCTTACCCTAAAAAGACCATGAAGCACTCCACTTTTTTCATGTCTATGAACTACGCCATACTCAAAAAATTTCAAGGGCAAATCTCTATAACTTCGCACTTCATCTTGAAAAACTTTGATATGTCCCAGGCAATTCATAGGTTTTATGCCATATTCTGTATCATCGATGGTGGTAAAGTACATATTTTCACCATAATTATCATAATGCCCACTTACTTTCCAAGCATCGCTTTTTAGAATTTCAGGACCACGAACGGGTTGATATCCTCTTAATCTATGAGCTTTAAACAAAAGATGCTCAAGCCTACTTCTAAGTCTAGCACCATTTGGAAGCCATATAGGAAGACCAGCTCCCACCTCTTCGTCAAATGCAAAAAGTTTAAGCTCTTTTCCAAGCTTTCTATGGTCTCTTTTTTTAGCCTCTTCAATCATTTTAGAATAGTCTATAAGGCTTTGTTTATCCGCAAATGCTGTACCATATATACGAGTTAACATCTCTCGTTTTTCATCACCACCAAGATAAGCTCCAGCTACACGAATGAGCTTAAAAAATCTTAAATATCTGGTATTTGGCACATGCGGACCACGACACAAATCTTCAAAATCACCCTGTTTATAAGTAGAAACTTCGCCATTAGGTATGCGTAGCATCACCTCTTGTTTTAAGTCATCATCGCCAAAATGCTTAAGTGCATCTTGTTTTGCCATGTATGTTTTTATGATAGGAAGTTTTCTTTTTGCAATCTCTTGCATCTTTTTTTCTATCATCTTTAAATCACTATCACTTATCTTTTCATTTGCACGAAAATCGTAGTAAAAACCATCTTCTATAACAGGTCCAACAAAAAACTTAACATCAGGAAAAAGCTCTTTTATGGCTTGAGCCATCATGTGAGCTGTAGAGTGACGAATCACCTCAAGAGCATCATCTGAATTATCAAATAAAACTTTTTGAAAATCGGTTGAGTTTTGTGAAGCAACAGTTTGTGTGTCAAGAAGTGTGTCGCCATCTTTGTAGGCTATAACTTCATTTTGCATTTTTATCCTTGTATGAACTCTCAAACCCCGAGAGAACGAAATATGGTGGCCACGATTGGACTTGAACCAACGACCACTACCATGTCAAGGTAGTGCTCTACCAACTGAGCTACGCGACCATTACATAAAATGAAAGTAGATAATACTTAAAAATGGCATAAAATATACTTAAATAGACCTTTTAGATAACTCCTCGTACATCATTTTCATATTTTTAACTTCGATTCCAAATTTTTTGGCTTCATGAACTATATATCCTGTAAGTGACTCTAATTCCGTCTTATTTGAATTTTCAAAATCTAATTGCATGGAGGTTTTTGAATTATATGAAACATTTTGTACCTGATTTATCACTTTTTCCCTCTCTTCTTGCCCAATATTAATCTCTAAGGCGTTTGCAACTATTATTATCTCATCAAGCACCTCTTTTAGTAAAATAATCTTTTTTTCAAGTATATATCCCATAGGTTTATCAAAATATGAAGTTAAAGTTGCAAAAGAGGAGATTAAAAGGTATTTTGTCCAACAATCATACTCTACATTTTGGCTTAGTTTTGACTTTAAGCCACTCTCGTTTAAAACATCTGCTAGTTTTTGTAGTTTTCCTTGAAATCTGTTTTGGCTATCACCAAAAATTAGATAAAATGTTAACGCCTTTTTTTCTATATATCCAGCCTCTTTTATGTTTGATAGTATATAAATACAACCATCTATTACTATACCCTTTTGGATATAGTGATTTAACTCGGCTTTATGATTTACGCCATTTGACAATGGTATTATGAGAGTATCTTCATTTGTATGCTGATTTAATATTTTAGATATATTCTTAAAACTGTAGCTTTTTGTTGTGATGAAAATGATGTCAAATGCCTCATGACTATCATCATCTTGAGAATTTATCAAATTTTTTACTTCAACTGTGAACTCTTCACCCATATCTTTGATTTTTAAGCCGCTACTCTTTATAGCTTCAAAATGTTTCCCTCTAGCAAAAAGTGAAATAAGAGCTAAATTTTTTTGAATCAATTTTGCACCGATATACCCACCAACTCCGCCCAAACCAATAATTCCTATCTTAAGCATCTGATTTTTTCCTAAAGTTCAAAAATATTATCCAAACAACAGCGATATCAATCATAACATCAGCAAAATTAAAAACAGCAAAATTAAACCACTTATGCCAAAATATATAATCAACAACCCCACCATACACAAATCTATCGTGTAAATTTCCAACTCCTGCCCCAAAAAGAACGCCAAGGGGAAGAGAGTATTTCATAAAGATTTTTTTCTCATATGCAAGATAGATACTTATAAGCACGAAGATGGCTACTTGGATATACTTGAGCCACTCTTGTAAAAAAGCTAGCATCGAAAATGCAACACCTTTGTTAAAAACTAAAATCAATGAAATATAATCACTTCTATACCTATAACCATCCAAAAATAGAGCTTTTAGATTTTGGTCTATAAGAAAAATACCAATAGCAATCAGAATAAAAGCTGAAAAATTTTTAATCATTTAAAACTTTTTTCAAAAATGTATATATCTTATTCATATGAACTTCCAAAGTTTTATCATCCTTGCCTTCTAGTAAAATTCTAAGCAAATTTTCTGTACCAGAGTATCTAATCAACACTCTTATACCATCATTTTCTATCTTTTTAATCAACTCTTCATAGCCATTTATTTTTTCGAGCGGAATTTTATTTATAACTGCGAGATTTTTTTGAAGTTGGGGATAGAGTTCAAAAGGATTGAAAAGTTCACTTATAGGTTCTTGATTTTTCAAAAAACAAGCCATAACAGCGAGTGAAGATATCAGTGCATCGCCAGTTTTTACATAATCAGAGAGTATGATATGTCCACTTTGTTCTCCGCCAAAATTCAAATCTTTTTGACCCAAAACTTCCAGCACATATTTATCACCAACATTTGATCTCACAAGTGAGATTTCATGGTCACTCAAATAGTCCTCTAGTGCTTTATTGCTCATTACAGTAGCACACATTGAACAACCTTTTAGTTGGTTTTCAATGTTTAGGTATGTTGCAAGTTTTCCAAGAAGTTTATCTCCATCTATCACATCTCCGTTTTCATCTACAACCACCAATCTATCAGCATCACCATCAAATGCAAAGCCTACATCTGCTCTTAATTTTCTCACCTCTTCGCCAAGTATTTCAGGATGCATTGCCCCACAGTTTAGATTTATATTGCTACCATTTGGAGTATCATTTATAGTAACAACATCAGCTCCTAGTTCGGTAAAAATCGTAGGTGCTACTTTATAAGCAGCTCCGTTTGCAGTATCAAGCACAACTCTTATGCCTTTTAACGCAAGATTCTTTGGGAAAGAGTTTTTGATATGCACTATGTATCTGCCTATAACATCATCAACTCTTTTGGATCTTCCTATGTCAAACTCTGTTTTTTGATTCTCTTCAATAAGCTTTTCGTCATGATATATTTTCTCAATCTTTGCTTCTGCTGTTTCATCTAATTTATTACCAAATGAGTCAAAAAATTTGATACCATTATCGAAGTATGGATTGTGAGAAGCACTTATCATAATTCCTGCATCACATCTCATGTCTTCAGTCAAAAAAGAGATAGCAGGGGTTGGCATTGGACCGATTTGCCTAACATCATATCCAACTGCTGTAAGACCTGAAACTATGGCATTTTCAATCATATAGCCACTTCTTCTTGTATCTTTTCCAATTAAAAACTTATTTGTTATAGAATTTTTTCTAAAATAAATCCCAGCTGCCATAGCTAAACGCATAGCAGTTTGAGCATTTAGTTTCTTTCCTGCCCTTCCTCGGATACCATCTGTTCCAAATAGTTGTTGTTTCATATTTATTTCTCCTTTTAAGGGGGCAGAGCCCCCTTAAA
>CAZRAK010000002.1:16599-26103 GCA_964598135.1 uncultured Campylobacterales bacterium | reverse complement strand
ATTCCTCTCACTAAAGCTACGCCTTTGGCGAGAGTGTTTACATCTCTATTAAAATTCCTCTCACTAAAGCTACGCCTTTGGCGAGAGTGTTTACATCTCTATTAAAATATAGTGCAAAAAATGATTATATCCTATTTTGTGTTATTATTCTACTCTATAGCGAACAAATAGGATATATTTTTAAATATGGTAAATTTATTTTTTGAGTATATGTAAATATTCAAATGTAGATGTTGCTTTATGAATTCTATTGCTATCTTTATCAGCTTTAAATCTTTGATACTCTCTTTTTAACCTCATCTGCACTCATTAATCCTTCATTATTATAGCTTAGAAAGATATATTTAAATTTCGCAACTTTTATGAGTTCTTCAAAACTCTTACCTACTTCATTTTTTTTTGCAATATTTTGAGCGATTGTAGTGAGGAAGTCCTGTTTCCCCTTTTGGAATAAATGGCTTATAGAGTGAAATTGTATTTAAAAGATGATAGTTGGCACTATATTGTCTGTGGTTATATGGAGGGTCAAGATAGAGAATGTCTCCACTTATTTTTTTTATAAGCTCATTGCTGTCTTCATTAAAGACTTTATGCGACTTATCATTTTTAGTAAATTTGGCACCTTTTAAAATCAATTTTTTTGAGGCCGATTTTTTTATATGCTTTAAAAATGCACTATAAACACTAGCTGTATTTGCAACCTTATCCGCACTCTCTATAAGGGAAGCTAGCAAAAAATAGTATAAAACATCTTCTATATCTTTTCTCTTATGGTATCTATCTTTTTGCCATTTTCATCACTAAAATATTGTCTACCACTTCCGCTACCCATACAATAATTTTGATAAATAAATCCCGTATCAATCAAAGGTATAACATTTAACTCATCTATATATTTTTGTCCATCTTTAATCTCTTGACGATTTTCAATATAATTTCTATTTAGCACATAGCTATAAGGTTCCAAATCGTTTACTATTACCTGTTTTACATCGTTTTTAAAAACTCTCCCGATTATACCAGTACCAGCAAAAATATCACAAAAGATTTTATCACTCAAATCATTGCCAACTGCACTTTTAATCTCCTGTTTCAACCAAGATGATAACTTAAGTTTTGAGCCGATGTAGTTCAATTATTTCAATTTCCCAAAAATTTTATATATATTCCAATACTCATCTATCGCTTTTTCCAAGTTTTTTTCACTAAGAGTTGTTTTTTTCTTTACACCAAAGCGGTTTAATAGAGCAGGGTTTAGTATAGAATTTTCTTTTTTTGGGTTTTGAAGATAGAGTTTTAGGGCATATTTTGTCTCTATAGCACTACTGTATTTTAAAAGATATCGATAGAAAAATTTATCTATCTTTATGGGAAGCTTGCTATGACACCCGATACAATTTTCTTGATATACGCTAGCTTTCAGGTTTATTAAAATCAATACAATACTTATAAATATTTTCACCATGAAACCCTTACTATTGTAAATTTTTGAAAAACTGAATCTATCTCTATCTTTAACCCCTCGTCTTGGGCAATTTTGCTCACTATGCTCAAACCAATGCCGAAACCACCTACGCTATTATCCGCTCTCTCATATCTTTTAAAAACCTGTTTTAGCTTATCTTTTTCTATACCTCTTCCACCATTTTTGATATAAAAAAAGTTTCCCCCTAGTTTTATCTCTATATTGCCTTTTATTTTATTATATTTTATCGCATTTGAGAGAAGATTATCTATAAGTTTTGTCAATTTGCTTCTATCTATATGTAACTCTATATTCTCATCTAAACTAAGTTTCAAAACTATTTTTTTTGACTGAAAAAAAAGTGAAAAATACTCAATTCTCTCTTTTAACAACTCTTTTAAATCAATCATATCTTTTTTTGATTCTACTTTGTTTGATAATGTCAAGAAGACTAGGTCTTGATATAGATTTGATATAGTTTTGGCTCCAATTTTAATTCTATTTAATCTTTTTTGTAGTTTTTCATCTATATTTTCATCTTCACTTAACTCTATATTTGACAAAATTGTACTAATAGGGGTATTTAACTCGTGCGTCGTATCTTTTATAAATCTATCTAATAGAGATATGGCTTCTCGCATAGGTTTTAATAGTAAATTCATTAAGAAATATCCCATAAGCAATAAAATAGCTAGTAAAATACCGCCATTTGCGAGCAAATTTGTGTATGTTTTGCCTTTCCAAATACCGCTATCTTTTATCTCAATGACCACATATTTTGTTCCCAAATAGTAGGATTCAAGCTCTTTTACATAGTATATATTTCCATTTTGTAGATATATATCTTCATTTAGATCAACTTTATTGCTGTCTAATAAAGAAAATATTTTGGTATAAACACTATCAAATATGCCTGATTTAAAATTTTTATTTCGAGGATAAACTCTTGGTGCTTTATCAAAATTTACATGTAAATATTTTAATTTTTTTATCTGTTTGTTTGCATATTTTGAAAGTATTAGCCTCTCATCTTTTAGCATCAATTTTTTTTGATTGTTATAGTAAGTAACTGCCAAAAACAAAAGCAACAAAATAGTAAAAAAAGAGTAGAGTACAAAAAATGAAAGAAGAGTTTTCTTTTCACTCTGTCGTAAATTTATATCCCAGTTTTTTAACACTGACAATTTTATCTTTCCCTATTATTTTTCTTAAATTTTTTATATATGTTCTAAGAGTTGTATCGCTATTAACCTCATCATAATTCCAAAGAGTGTCATAGATGACATCATGAGAGATAATTTCTCCTTTTTTTTGTAAAAAGAGCTTCAATAACAAAGCTTCCTTGTTTTGTATCCTTACCACTTTTTTACTAACAATAAGCTCATTTGTTAGCATGTTATACTCTATGTCTTTAGATATCTGAATCAACTCTTTATTTGTGTGTAAAAACTCTCTTTTGAGTAAAGTTTGTATTCTAAGAAGAAGCTCTTTTAATTCAAAAGGTTTTCTTAGGTAATCATCACAGCCACTTTTATATCCTGTCTCTAAATCATCCATAGAGTTTAAAGAAGTTACAAATAGAGCTGGAATATTATCATCATTTTCTCTTACTTTTTTTAAAAGATCAAACCCATTTATGCCAGGTACATTTACATCTAAAAGATATAAGTCATATCTATTTTCATATATCACTTCTTCGGCTTCATCGCCATCATATGCTGGAGTAACACTATATCCCGCACTTTGCAAAAACTCTACTATAGTCTCACTTAGATTTATATCATCTTCTAGTAAAAATATCTTTGCTTGATTCATTTTTTTATTTTTCTTAAGTTTTCTTTGTATATTTTTTTCTCTTTCGGGCTCATATTTACCAATCTTTGATTCAACTCCTGCTTAAATGAATTTATATTTTTAGTTGGGACATAACCCATCATTGCCAATAGCTCTTCGGTACTCATAGAGCTATAATCAACCTTTGCAGCAAGAACTATAGTAACTAAAAAAAGTAAAATAAATAGTATTTTTTTCATATTTTCTCCCTATTTCTCTTGGTCCATAACTTCTAGATATGCACTAACATGACCGATAACATATCCAAGTATTTTTTCATCTTCTTCATTAAAGCCACTACTTCCATCAATCTTATTTACAAGTTGCATAACACCCAAAACCTTTCCACCGTACCCAACAATTGGAACTGCTAAAATTGATCTTGTAGTGTACCCACTTCCAGCATCAATTTGAGAGTTAAAGTGAGCATTTTTTTGCACATCATTTATCACTACACTTTTTTTTGATTTATATACTTCACTCGCTATCCCCTTGTTGTCGGGCACTTCAATATAACTAACACCATCAATATAGACAGACCATAAGCTTTTTGAATTTTCATCGTGTATAAATATAGTGCACCTATCTACTTTTAATATCTCTTTTATAGAGTCAGAAATTAGTTTAATTCTTTTTGAAAAATCATTTTGAGCTACAATCTTTTTATTTAACTCTAATAATCTATTTAATTTTCTTTTATCGATTTCTTGAGCCATAGTATCACTTCTTTATTAAATATTTTAAATATATCATTATAAGCTTTTACAGCACCTAGTGCATCAACACTTTTGCACCTTTTAGTGTAGGCAAAATCTTTAGTGCCTAAAAGTTTTGAATTTTTAGCGTCTATCAAGTACAATCTCATTTCAAATGCAACGCTCGCATAATTTTTATTTACATTTTGGATTGCTTTGATTATATCCCCCTCCAAAACTAAATCATATTTTACCTTAGAATAGCCAATAAAGACACTTTTAAACAGTTCACTTTTGTAAAGCGTATTTGCAACACTTTGCTCCACCATGCTAGAGAAATTTTGATTCCAACTAGAGTATAAGTACGCACCTGTTTGGGATGATTTCCTTTTATACCATATCTCATCACCAAGTAGGGTATCTGGAGTTTTAAATTGTGATATTTTCAGTATTTTGTCATTTTGTTTCTCTTTGTTTAAATTACTCATACTTTGGATATCGTATTTTACGATAGGTGCTGTCACATCTTTAATAGAGCACCCATTTATAAATAATCCAATAAATATTAGTGCTAAAATTTTATTCATGACTCTCTCCTGGCCCTGGAATTTTCTTACTGCTTTTATAGAGTAAATCACTTGGGCTATTTTTTAATTCGCTAACAGTTTGGTCTAATTTTAAAGATAAATTTTTTATGGAGAGAATAGTTTCATTTAAAATTTCCAAATTTTGCTCGACTATATCAGCAAAACTAAACTCACCTTTTTTAAGCTCTTTTTGCATATTTTCAAAAAATATTCTAGTGGCATCGCTTGCAGCTCCTGCACGATCGCTCATGCTTCCTAGTTTATCGAATGAAGGAATCAAAGTCTTTTCAAAGTTTTTTGTATATGCTACAAAAGTTTTCCCACTATTTGTAAAATTTGTTACATCATGGGTTATAATATTCAGATTTGTTTCTATACTCTTTTTTAATTCACTAATTTGATCAAGTATTTGTCCAATTTTTTGTTTATTTTGGTCTATATAGGTTGTTGTATTTGATAGATTTGTAGTAATTGTGCTAAAATTTTTAATATTTTGTTCACTTAAGATTTTTGACATTTTATCTAAAACACTATTTATATTTTTTGTTATCACCTCACTATTATCAAAAAGTGTTGCTAAAACTGATTTTTTTGATTTTATGGTAGCGAATTCACCTTTTTTACTTATCATGAGGGCAGAATCTTTATTCCCTCCTTTTAGCTCTATATATTTTAAACCTGTAATGCCTTGCGTATCAAGCATGGCATAAGTATCAATTTTTATGGGTGTTCCAGCTTTAATTTCTAATAATATTTCTACTTCTTCACTATTTTTTTTACTTATTGATATCTTCTTTACTCGACCAACTTCAACACCCCTATACTTTACAGCTGACTCTTTGCTTAAACCTGAGACTGATTCGGTAAAATAGGTATAATAATAAGAGTGTGCCTCTTCCTCATTTCCATATTTTGCTAGCCAATATAAAAAAGAGAATAGAGATAAAGTAAGAACAACAACAAATGTACCTACAACTATGTAACTCAATCTTTTTTCCATGTTATTCCCTCTGTAGTTTTAAAAATTCTCGTATAGCATAATGTTCAAATTTCTTCGCCTCTTCAAGTGTTCCCTCGAAGAGTACTTTTTTTTCAAATAGTATACAAAATCTATCTAAGACATGCTCTATAGTATGCAAATCATGCGTTACTAACACCACAGTTAACTTTAAAAGAGATGCAAGCTCTCTTATAAGCCTATCAAAATTTTCAGCTCCAACTGGGTCAAGCCCACTTGTCGGCTCATCTAAAAATAAAATCTTTGGATCAAGTGCCAAAGCTCTTGCAAGAGCTGCTCTTTTTTTCATGCCACCACTTAATTCACTCGGAAAAAGATAAGTTGCCTCTTTTTTGAGTCCTGCCATCTTTAATTTACTAAGTGCTACCTCTTCTATCAGCTCTTTTGGAAGATTTGTATATTCTATGAGAGGAATAGATACATTTTCTAAAACATTTAACGATGAATAGAGTGCTCCAAATTGAAACAATACTGACCAATTTTTTTTCAGCTCTGCTATTTCTCTATGTGACAAGCCTCCTAAATGTGTACCTAAAACCTCAATTGAGCCCGATTTAAATCTTTGCAACATAATGATTTCTCGCATAAGAGTTGTCTTTCCTGAACCGCTTCCACCAAGTATACCATAAACCTCACCCTCTTTGACTGTGATTGAGATATCATCATGCACTATTTTTTTACCAAATTGCGTGGTTATATTTTTTACTTTTATGATATCTTTACTCAAATCCCAACCTCTGTTAAAACTACTGATATAAGGGCATTACAAGCTATTACCCAAAATATAGCATTTACCACACTTATAGTGGTATAATGCCCTATACTCTCTGTGCTTCCCGTAACTTGAAAACCTCTAAAACAGCCTATTGTCGCTATGAGTAAGCCAAAAAATGGTGCCTTAAAAAGACCTATTAAGATATGTTTTACTTCAACAACATTTCTAGCTCTTATTATAAACTCTGTATATGAGATACCAAGGTTTGATTTTGCTACAATCATACCGCCAAAAACACCAACAATATCAGCAAAAAAGACAATTAAAGGCATAGCGATAAGAAGTGCAAAAACACGAGGTAAAACTAAAAAAACAATTGGGTCAAATCCCATTGAACGCATAGCATCTATCTCTTCTGTTATCTTCATAGTTCCAATTTCAGCAGTATAAGCAGAAGCACTTCTACCTGCAATAACGATAGCCGCTATCAACGGAGCAAGTTCGCGAAACATAGAGATAGAAACCATATCAACGATAAATATATTTGCACCAAATTTTGCTAATTGTTCTGCTCCTTGGTATGCTATAACTAGTCCTACCAAAAAAGAGGTTAATGCAACTATTGGCAGAGCCTGGGCACCAGATTTTTCTATATGTACAGCAGTTGCCTTATATCTAAATTTCCATGGTTTTGTTAAAATTCTAAAAAACTGAAATGTACTCTCCCCTAAAAAAGAGAGAAAAAAGATAAATGACTCGATAGAGTCTAGGGTATATTTTCCTGCTTTTATGATGGGCGAGAGCAGAAAATTCTCTTCTATTGGCTTGATTTGTGATTTTTTTCTTAAATTTTTTCTTGCAAAAAATAGAAGACTTTGAAATTTGGGGTTCATATTTGTGATAATAACCGAAGACATATCATTGCAAAATGATGCACTAAGGTCAGCTAAAAGAAGAGCACCAGCATAATCCAACACACTCATATCAGAACAATCTATCTTCACAAGTGGAAATTTTTTGTTTTTTAGTCTTTTAACCTTTGAATATATGGACTTGATACTCTCCTTGTCAAAATTATTATTTATTTTGATATTACATTGGGTTTTATCTTCTTGGGTTATTTCAAAACTGCTCATGTGTATATTATATAGAATTCCTTATAAAATAGACTTAAATTTGATATAATTATTATATGGAAAATAAAAGTTGAATGGTATTTAAGCCCGAATATGATAGAGTCATTTATTAAATTTTTTTTAAGTAGTTTAAAGGTGATGATAATTGTATAAAATATAAAACATTACCAAAGTGAAGATAAAAAGGAAAAATAGATGATTAAAAATATACTTGCACTTATTGGTGCTTTGGTATTAATTATTGCAATAGGTATATTTATAAAATTTGGTGGAGTAATCTCAAAAATTCAAGGTTTAGACAAAGATGCTTTTCCTGCGTATGCAGCGATGTTTAGCCAGGTGTTAGCAACAGGTGATCCTGCTCAAGCTATGATGAAAGAGTATAAAGTTCAAGAGAATGTTTCCAATAAAGATGTTGGCGAATCAATTTATGCTTTAGCCAAAGAGTATAACTTGCGTATAACAGGAGATGTTGTAATGTTCACTAAAGAGGATGCAAAACCTAATGAAGTAAGATATGTAAGAATCTTTTCAATGTGTTCACTACATATTGCAAAAGTTTTCTTAAATTATTCTCGTTATTTTGGTGGTTTTATGCCATGTAGAATTATGCTTATAGAGTATGGCAATGGCAAACGCTACTTGATTACTATGGACTTAGAACTTGCTATTCATGGTGGAAAGCCACTTAGCCCAAAGATGTTAAAACTTGCAACACATATTCAAAAAGCGATGATAGAAGTACCTGCTCGTGCTGCTAAAGGTACTTTTTAGAAAAAAAAGAAGAGTACCTGCAAATTTTATATTGCCTAAATTATTTCTAAAAAATAGTCCACTAAGGTGTCTAAGCTTAAATACCATTTGACCCTCTCCGACTCTTTTTTTAGACTTCACTTCCATTTTTTATTATATCTATACCATATTTATCTCTTAAGATTTGCAAATGATATCCCAAACTTCGGAATTTTATATCTTGATTATAAGTTAGTAGATTATATGCTTTTTGTTTATACTCCATAAAATTAAATACGCTTATGCCTATATAGATTATTTTATGAGGCTTATAGATATCTATATTATCAAGTATATCAGACATTAAAGATTTGAAAAGTCTCTCATTAAACAGCCTATCTATTGTAACTCTATCCTTGACTTTTAAAAAATCTTCATATTTTATTTTTAAAAAATATGAAGTTGGATTTAGTCCTAATTTTAAAATGCTGTATGATAAATTTCTTGTTAGTATCAACAATCTTCTCTTGATTTCATTTCTGTTTTTTATAGGGTCAAATGTTCTGCTTAATCCAATTGACTTTCTTGGATGATGTGGAATTATAGGTTCATTATCTATTCCTAAAACTCTATGATAAAGCTGTATACCTGGTTTTTTCCAAGAGTAAAAAAGACTTTTAGCTCGTTTGATTTCTCCTAGTTTTTCAACTCCTCTACTCTTTAGTTTTCTCTCGTATCCTTTAGCAATCCCTGGAAACTTTCTAATTGGTATATTTTTTATAAATTTATCCCAATCTTTTGCTTGAACTTCTTTAACACCAAAAGGTTTGGCACTACTAGTTACAAGCTTTGCTGCCCATTTTGAATTTGCAATTCCTATAGTAATTGGCAATTTAAATTCATCATATATATCCTGTTTTAATTTAGCACAAAAATCAAATAAATCTTTATCTTTAATCCATCCATCCAAGTCTCCAAAAAATTCATCTACACTATACTGTTCTACCAAAGGAATTTTTAATCGCAAAAAATTATATAGTTTATGCGAAAATTCATGATACAAAAGATGATTTGGAGGTAACACTAAAAGTTTTGGACAAAGCCCTAATGCTTTTCGTATGGTTATTCCTGTTTTTAAGCCATAAGCTCTTGCTTCATAGGAAGCTGTAGTTATAATACCTCTTATTTTTGTTTTATTTTTTTCCATAAAAAAAGTTTCAAAATCAATTTTTTGTTTTTCTCTATCACTATAAAAAAAATTTGACACAAATGTGCCTTGATTTTTATCATAAAGTTTTCTACGATTAAAGTTCTTTGCAAATA
>CAZRAK010000002.1:0-16499 GCA_964598135.1 uncultured Campylobacterales bacterium | reverse complement strand
CATTTTCTATCCTCATTAAAAATATTTATGTAATTATCTAATAATTTTGATATAATAATTAAATAAATTGATATTTATATCAACTATTGGAGAAAATATGGATTTTAATAGTGCGGTAGAAAAGATACGAGCTCATATGCAACAAAAACAGAATAAAAAGATATATGATAGCGATATAGCTAAAGCACTAAATATCTCAAAAGAACATTTTTCTAGATCTAAAAAAAGTAACAATATCCCACTAAAACCTATAATTGAATTTTGTGCAAAAGAAAATATAATTATAAATTACATACTATTTAACCAATACCCCGACTCTTTGGCACGCCAAACAGATAGACTTATAACTCTTAAATATTTCAAACAGATAAATTCATCAGCTGGTTGGGGAGCGATAAATGATGATGAAGAGTATGAAACTATAGTGCTAGATAGTGAACTAGCGATGGTTCTTGGAGGAAAACAAAAACTTAAAAATATAGAAGCTATAAATGTACTAGGCGATTCTATGGAGCCAATCATAAAAGATGGTTCAATTATCTTTATAGATAGAAACCAAACCATACCCATTAAGGATAAAAATGAGATTTTTGTTTTGCAAACTCCTGGCGGAACTCTTGTTAAGAGGTTAGATATCACTGCGGAAGGAAAACTAAAACTCATATCAGAAAACAAAATATATGGCATAGAATTGATAAATTTTGATGAGATTTCAATACTAGGAAAAGTTTTAGGAGTCACTCAGCAATTAACGAAACATTAATATAAATATTATATCATTTTAAAAAATCTCTCTAAAAAAAGAGACAGTACAAAATGTAATAATTTTGTTTATATAGCACAAATAGGATTTGTGCTATACTCCTCTTTATGAAAAATTCAAATATAAAATCATATTACGATGTTATTATAGTGGGTTCTGGGCCTGCTGGTCTTGGAGCCGCATTTAAGATAGCCCAAAATCCAAATAACTCAATTTTACTTATTGAAAAAAAGAAGATAAGTTCTGGTGGACTTAGAAATGACTGTAAACAAAATTATACATTTCCAGTTGGTTTTCCATTTGAGCATTGGAGTAAAAAAGAGGCTCAAGAGTTGTTAGAAGAGGTAAAACTTCATCTAAATCCTAAAATAGAAGAGAGATACAATATAGAAAAATATACCAAAAGAGCTAGAAAAATAGGAGTAGAGATACTATCAATTGACCAAGCACATGTAGGCACAGATAAATCCTCAAAACTTATAAATTCTCTTTTAGAAGAGTTGAAAATTTTACATGTAGAGATTGCTTTGCAAACGGAAGTTAAAAAAGTAGCAAGCGAAAAAAAAGAGATTATTTTAACAGATAACTCTATTATATCGTTTAAGCATCTTATATTGGCTCCTGGAAGAGCCGATTATGATTGGCTTCAAGAACAACTAGATAGCTTGGGAGTGAGCTATAATGACAATATAGTCGATATTGGTATCAGAGTTGAGGCAAAAGAGAAATACTACCCTATAGTGAAAGATTATTATGACCCAAAAATCCTCTTTCCAAATAAAGTGAGAACTTTTTGTACAAATTCTGGTTGCGCACATATTGTAAGAGAAAAATATAAAGGGTATTACTCTGTAAATGGACACTCCTTATCTAAAGAAAATAGACCTAATGGACTTGTAAATTTTGCTTTACTAAAAACCATAAGGTTAACCGAACCAGTTGTTAGTGGTCAACAATTTGGAAAAATCTTGGGGCAAATGGTGATGCAATTAAGTGGAGGGTCAGTCATCATGCAAAGGGTTGGTGACTTTAGACTAGGCTCAAGAAGTAAAAAGGAGACTTTCAATAGTGATTTGTATGACTTTGAACCAACACTTAAAAATGCAGTAGCAGCAGACTTATCTCTAAGTATGCCAGCAAAAATTTTACGAGATATATGGAAATCACTCAAAATGTTAGATACTATCATTCCTGGAATCTTACATCCTTCTACTATACTTTATTATCCAGAAATTAAAACTTACTCAAACAAACCAAAGTTTATAGATAAAAATTTTATGGTAAAAGAGGGCTACTATATCATAGGAGATGCCGCAGGAACTAGCAGAGGAATAACAGCGGCATGGGCTTCAGGCATAAGAGCAGCAAAAGGGATACTATCTAAAAAAAATCAAATTCTTGTGAGTTGATTTTTGGACAATGATGGATAAGTTTACCTATTATGTTTTAATGCCTACGCTATTAGTTTATAAACTCTGATTTTTAAAATTCTATTTAAAACCCTAAATATACGAAGAAAATAAAATGAAAGTTAGGTTTATTGTGGACTAGTATAATGTCTTGACAATTAATATGCTTTGATGTAGTATAGTAAAATAATGATTAAACCCTATCAAATAGAGTCTGATTAGATATAAATTTATTGGAGGTTTATATGAGTTATAGAAAAAATTTGTTGGTAAGCATACTTAGTGTTTTTATCTTTTTGTCTCTTGGTAGTTATGCCTTTGGAGCAACTAATTTTAATCAGTCATTTCACTTAAATCTTGTAGAAATAATGGATGTTAATTTTAGTAATTCTGTTGGTGCACAACCTAAATTCTATGTCATTGGTAATGATGGTAAATTAAAATCATCTGGAGAAATCGTCCTCCCTGCCAATAGAAAGATTGTATTAACAATAACATCATATGATATGGATAATGCCCCTGTGTTACCACAATATACGCATGTTTCAGGAACAATTGATAATAAGATTTTTCTAATTAACGGTGCAATTGCTTCTGGCTCTAATGTGCACAAACAATGGGGAGTAAATGTTTCCTCAATACCTAAATCTAAAGTAATTCATACATTTACGATTTCATCTTTGGGTATTAATATACCTATTGAAGCTGGAACTACAGAAATAGCTGTATTGAAGCCAATTAAGAAATCTGGTACATATTATTGGGAGTGTAATACCGCTTGTGGTTCAGGCAAAGGTGGTTTAAGCGGAGCTATGATGACACACGGATGGATGAATGGCAAAATAATTGTAAAATAAAACTCTATTCTAATGCAATAAAGCCTAAAGGCGACAAGCTGTTGTCATTTTTAGGCTTACCCCCCCCTCTATAGTAGCTGGGGGTTTAGAACTTATGTTATAAACTACTTAGTTTATCCCTTTCTTATCACCTTTGTACATACTGTATTTTCATATTCTCTTCCCTAGCTCCTAATACGGTTTATATTTAAAAGCACGATGAAAGCTTGCTATGTTTATTATAATATCTACTGGTTTATAGCTCCTAAAGCGTGACTATTATGATTCACAAATGAGTATATGGTTTTTTACTATTGGTGATTGTACTACTTTATAAGGAGCTAGTTGGAGAGCGGAACAAGGATATATAATTGAACTAATGTAAAAATAGTTGCATTTAGCATAAACTCTAGGGAGCTTTTTATATATAGATGATACAAAAGTTGTCATATTTACAATGCCAATCTTTGGATACTAGTTAAAAAAAGCTAAAGAGGGGAGAGTATTGCAAGAATTTTTATTTTTTATAAAATAAAAAGATTTTAGTTTCAACCATAGTGTAAACATACCCCAAAAAATTGGGATATGTTTGTAGAATCAATTTAACATTTTATTTTAGAATTTTTCCTATCATAATAGTACCAATTTAGCACTAAACATATAACATAATATACAACTATACCATAAAATGCATATTGAACATGTCCTGCTTTTATCTGTTGACCGAAAAGTTTTGGGATAATAAAAGCACCATAAGCAGCGATAGCTGCTATCCAACCTAAAACAGGCCCCGTTTGCATCTTATTAAAGATGTACGGAACACTTCTGTATGTAGAGCCATTTCCTATACCAGTACCGGCAAACAACAACATAAAGCCCCAAAAGAATGGCCACCAGTATGTCGCAGGATCTGCTGCATTCTTTGCTTGAATAATAAAATAAGCGACTGCTAAAGCTGATACAATTTGTAAAACCGTACTCCAAGCTGTAACTTTTGAACCACTTCCTACTTTATCAGAAAGCCATCCGCCAACTGGTCTTATCAATGCACCAACTAATGGTCCGAGAAATGCATATGTAAACGGATTGATAGTGCCACCGAATACATCTTGGATAAGTTTTGGAAAAGATGCGGCATATCCGATGAATGAACCAAATGTCATAGTATATATAATAGTCATAACCCAAGTGTGTTTATTTTCAAAAATAGTAAATTGATTATTGAGATTAGATTTTAATTCTCCTGGGGATAAAAACTTCATCAATATTAATGTAATGATGACAACAATAGGTAAAACTATCCACATATTTACCTTTAAACTAACCAATAAATATCCGCCGATGGCTGCCGCAACAATACCAAATACAAGTAATAAAATCGTTTTACCGAATTCTCCTGAATAATCGCCAAGTGAAGGTGTCGCTGATTTGAGGTTATTCATGCCGAAAAATGCTGCAATTGTGACAATTATAATAAGAGGAACCCATACCCAAGCAGCATCTTGAAGATAAATAATTTTGTCAGTATGAGGCATTTGCATACCAGCACTAAAAACACCCGTCACAAGTACAATTGGAATTAAAAATTGCATTACACTAACACCAAAGTTTCCTAAACCGGCATTTAAACCCAATGAAGTTCCTTGTACTCTTTTTGGAAAAAAGTAACTGATATTTGACATTGATGATGAAAAGTTTCCACCACCGAAACCTGAGGTTGCAGCCAACATTGCAAGAACTGAATAAGAAACATTTTTATCTCCAATTGCCCAACCTGCACCTAAGGCAGGTATTAACAATAAAGCGGTTGTTAAAAATATAACATTTCTTCCTCCGCCGATTCCAATTAAAAATCCACTTGGAATTCTAAGTGTAGCACCTGCTAGTCCTGCGATTGCCGGTAGTGTCCACAACAGAGCATTTATGTTTTCCCAATCCTGTGGCGTCTGAGGGTTCATGCCAAGAGTAAACCCCATTCTTTTCATTTGCACTATTAGCATTCCCCACATAAGCCATACCGAAAAGGCTAATAAAAGTGCTGGAATAGATATCCATAAATTTTTATTGGCGATACCTTTTCCCTTGCTTTCCCAAAAATCATTATCTTCTACATCCCATTTTTCTATATTAATTGCCATCTTGAATATCCTTTTTTTAGTTCTTAATTATTGTTTTTCTATCAATCTTATTATTCTCGATGAGCATTTAATAAAATAAATGATATGATTATAGATATAATAGCCAATGCTACATAAACAAGAAAACCTTTTCCATATCCTGATACACCATAGCTATCAACGAATATGCCTAAAATTGGAGGAACAACAAAGCCACCAAAAGCACCTAAGCCTCCAACCCATCCAGCAGCTCCACCAGCATCGTGAGGAACATATTTTGGAACCAGTTTAAATACAGCTGCATTTCCAATACCCATTCCAGCTCCCATTGTAATCTCTCCCAATAGTGCTATCCAAAATGAACCTGCTACGAACATTATTAATGCACCTATTAAGACAATAGAAAAACTAAGTATCGCTATTTTTTCGCCTCCGAATTTATCGCTTATATGTCCGCCATATATACGAATAACTGAAGCAAGTAATGAAAAACCAAATGCCATAAGAAGTGCTGCATCTCTTAAGTCCATATTATAGTTTTTAACCCAATAAACAGGAAACCAACCGGTAAGTGCTAAAAAACCACCAAATGATGTGAAGTAAAGAGCAACCAATCCCCAAGTACTAGGAATCTTAGCAGAATTTTTTAACGAATCGATCAAAGTACCCCGCGGAAATAGTTCTTCACCTAATTGTTGTGCTACATCTCTTGCCTCTTCTGGCTTAACTCCTTTATGAATAAGCTGGAAATAATAAGCATCATGTGTAATTGCTAAATATACAATTGTACCAGCTAATAAAAAGAAAAACCATAATAAATATGACATCGGTAAACCAAAAGTATGTAGTGCAAAAGGTAATAATATACCAAAAATTCCTGGAGCTAGATTGCCGACTCCTCCAAATGTACCAAGAGCTAATCCCTGCTTATTCTGTGGATACCAGTAAGATGTTTGAGCGATACCTACAGAAAAGGTAGCAATGCCACTACCACTTAAAATACCTAAAAGTACGATTAACCAGTACATGTTATGTGTAATATTATTTGGATAATATAAGTACAACAGTGCAGATAACCCAGCCATACCAATAACTGATAATATCAATAAAATTGATAAAGGCTTTTTGCCCCCGATTTTATCAACCCAAGCGGCAAAAGGGATACGAAGCAGTGAACCTGAAAGATTTGGTGCTGCAACTAATAAACCGACAAATAGACCGGAAATTCCAAGTACCTCTTTTAATTTTGCGGCGACAGGACCATATAATGATACTGCGGCAAATCCTATAAAAAACCCAAATGTTGCCATTATGAGCCCCATTGCAGGATATCCCTTTAAACCATATTTTTTTATGAGATTTACTTGACTCATATACTTCTCCTTTATAAATTTACCAATTACAATGAATTAGATATTAAACAATTCATTGTAATTGAGATTTAACTATGCTCAGAAATACTTATTGGTATTTTTGACCTGTTTTATTTTTGACCCTATTTCATTAAATTCTTCATTGCTAATATTTTTTTGTGCATAGTTAAAGATGATAGTATCTTCTCTAAAAATATGAACTTTTAGCATTTCTACAAGTGATTTTGCTTCCGTTACTGCCAAATCAAGAATAATGATTCTCGATTTCTCATCTGGAATTCTGGAGAAAAGTGCAAACAAATTGAATACTACTGCAGCTAATTGTAAAAATTTACTATGCTCATCTTCTAGTACATCAATTGCATTAAAATTTTCCGCTCCTTTTGAATGATTGCCGTCACTATCCATTTTAGTGCTTATTATAGGGAAAAGAGTTTTCTCTTCTTTTAGATTATGTTCTCTTATCTCTTCGTCAAAATATTCAAAAAAGTTTCTCAATCTTTTATCTATCTCTTTCCCGACATCACCGTTTTCAATCAATAATAAAGTTTCTTCAAATTTTGTCACTTCTTTTGAAAATGCTTTATGCTCATCTATCAAAGTTTGCAAAAATGGATGCATATCCTCATAAGGTATTTCGCCATCAACCTTAGGTGGATTATAAGCATCAGGAGGTGCGAATGGTGAAATACCTTCCGCAGTGTTTAACTCATCATTATCTTTTTGCATCATATTTTTACTTCCTTATAATTTTTTAAAATAGTATATCTGATAAAGTACAAAACATATATTATGGCATAAAGAAGTGGATAATAAATATCCTCTTCTTTATAGCCTCATGATTGTTTTGCTGTCTTATTATCAATTGCTTCGAGATTCTGTTACGGTCCAAGGTGTATCGGGATTTCTAATAGTCCTTTTATCCCAATACCATCTGACAACTTGTAATGGTCTTGTGATATAATGAAACGGTGCCACAAGAAAGTGAACAAGTCTCGTAAAAGGAATAAGAAAGATAATCAAAAATCCTCCAAAAACATGAAACTGTACCAATGCTGGCATAGCAGAAACTATATTGATATCAGGATGAAGTGTAAAAATAGACCATAGATACGGCACCATAACAGCTCCATACCACTGTGAACCCCATCTTAGCTCTATTGCTATCCAAATACCCAATATAAATTGTATAAGAAGTAATAACTCTATAATAATATCCATCTTATTCGTTACAACTTTCAATCTATCGTCTTGAACTCTTCTTACTAATAAATAGATGATACCAACAAGAGCAGATAATCCAAAAGCCAAAGCAATAATCTCAAAAGTAACTATACTCGAACCGCCTATGGAAGTAAATAAAGACGGAAACAAGAAACCAACTAAGTGACCAGTTAAAATCACTAAAATACCTACATGAAAAGGAACAGAAGAAAGAAACAATTTTTTTGTTTCTAAAAATTGTGAAGATAAAGAGGAGTATTTAAACCCTGTTTTATACCTCCATATCGTTCCTATAAAAAATACAACTAAGGCAACATACGGAAATGCACCAAATAAAACTATATCCATATTTAATTCCTTTTTTTTATTATATTAACAACTACCAATACCACAACTTGATGTGTGGCAACTATTTGAACTTTGCTTACCCTCTTCAACCTCTAATTCCTTTTTTATATTACTAAAAAAGCTTTTATCTTCAAATGGATTATTCTCTTTTATTAAAGAAAAATCATTATCGAATAGTATATATAAGGCTTTAAACGCATATAAAAAGATTAACAATGAAAAAGAAGAAACTATCACAGTTTTATACTGTTTTTTATAAAACTTATCTTTTGCTTCAATGGTAGCTACCTCATATTCATTCATCATTTTTTCAACCGCAGGAGCTATCAACATAGTAACTAATTCGAAAGTAGTCTCAAAGTCTTTTATTTTTGGCACCAATCTTAAAAGATTTGGCAAACAATCGGCTAATTCTTGTCCGCAATTGTTACTAGTTTTTGTATGTTCCTCGCTTAACTTAGCTAAAACAGCACCCCTTCTATAATCATCTCCAAATAGAACATATCCTACATCAAGTGATGTCACTGCCTGCACTTCAAAAGATTTCATAAAAATCTCTTGTAAATCACTAGTTTTTGTCGGAAGAAGTTCCAAAAAATTTCTCAGTTCCTTAACTGCATCTGGATATTTGTCTGATATCACATTTATAGCTTCAATTACATTATTATAGTAATTATCATCAGGATAATCAAAAATCTTTGAGATATTTTTGTAGTGATTTATATCCATTACACTCCCCTCACAGGTTTTTCTATAAAACCAAATCCGGTATTGCCTTTAACATCAGCTGTTGATTCTATCATTTCAATAGCTTGCTCTCTATGAGCTGCTGGGATAACAAATCTTTGATTAAATTTAGCCAATGATGTTATTTTATAAATAGCCTCGGCTTCTTCTTCCGTTAGATTTACCTCACTTAATGCTTTAGAAGATTTTTCTTGTGAAATATCTCCTACGGTTTTATATCGTCTGTAAATTCTAACAGCAACTAATTTTTTAAGTTTATCCGCTATCATATCTTCATTTCCCGCACTAAACAGGTTTGCCATATATTTAAGAGGAAAACGCATATTTTCTATGCCGCCAAATATTCCTTCCAAGCTAGTATCATACAACCATTTATCATCCCAATGTTTAGCTTTTGAATTAAGTTCGGACCCATCGCTTTTTTTCTGTTCGCTAATTGATGCCATAACTGGTAGCAAAGGTGGAACATAAAAAAGATTAGGTAGTGTTCTAAATTCTGCATGAAGTGGCAATGCTATTTTCCACTCTTTTACAAATTTATATATTGGAGAATCTTGAGCTGCTTTGATAGTAGAATCAGCTATTCCATTTGCTTTGGCAGCCTCTATGACTTTTGGATCAAAAGGATCAAGATATATATCTAAATGATTATCTATTAAGTCTTCATCAGCACAAGAGGCTATCTCTTCAATTCTCTCAGCATCATATAGCATAACACCTAGATATCTGATTCTTCCGACACAAGAATGCATACAAGCGGGAGCTTCACCTACCTCAATTCTTGGAAAACACAAAAGACATTTTTCAGATTTTCCCGTACTCCAGTTGTAGTATGTCTTTTTATATGGACAAGCAGTTATACACATCCTCCAAGCTCTACACACACTCTGATCTATAAGTACAACTCCATCTTCACCTCTTTTGTAGATTGCCCCAGAGGGACAAGCTGCAACACAAGCAGGATTTATACAGTGATTACAGATTCTCGGAAGATAATAAAAAGCCATTTTTTCCAGTTGAAACATTGCTTCTTGTTCTGCTGCGGAAAGATTTTTCATATTCGGATCTTTTCTTGCAAAATCAGGTGTTCCGCTCAAGTCATCATCCCAGTTAGGACCCATTTTTATATCTATCGGTTTTCCTGTTATTAAGGATATGGGTCGTGCAATAGGTTGGACATCTTGTTCGGAAGATTCTATCAAATCCAAATATTTAAAAGTAAAAGGTTCATAATAATCATCAATTACTGGTAGATTAGGGTTATAAAATATATTTAATAACCCTTTCATTTTTCCGGCACCTTTTAACTCTATCTTTCCTGAACTACTTCTTTCCCAACCACCTTTATATATCTCTTGATCTTCCCATTTGGTAGGATATCCTGTTCCTGGTTTTGTTTCAACATTATTCCACCACATATACTCTGCGCCTTGACGGTCTGTCCAAATATTTTTACATGCTACGGAACAAGTATGGCAACCTATACATTTATCCAGGTGAAAAACCATTGACATTTGTGATCTTACATCCATTTTAATTCCTTTTTATATATAATTTCATCAAACAACAACATTTGTCATCTTCTTAATGATAACATGCGTATCCCTGTTTACGGCAACCGGCCCCCAATAATTCATATGATACGAAAATTGTCCATAACCGCCTGCAAGTAGGTTTGGTTTCAACCTAACACGAGTTATTGAGTTATTTCCACCTGTTCTCTTGCCCTTTCTCTCTTGCGAAATCGGAGCTCCAATCGTTCGTTCAACCGTATGATAAACTATACAAACTCCCTTCGGAATTCTTGAGCTTACAACAGCTCTTGTACCATAAACACCGTTGTCGTTAATGACTTCAACCCAGTCGTTATCATTTATACCCATATCTTTAGCATCTGCTTCACTTATCCAACAAGGCTCTTTACCTCTTGATAAAGTTAACATTCTGATGTTATCCATATAAGTTGAGTGAATATGCCATTTTCCATGAGGGGTTAAACAATTTAATACTTTTGCATCATTTGTTTTTAGGGTTTCACGCAAATCACCGAAAACTTCAGGTTTTGGAGAAGGTTTGTAAGTTGGTAGTTGTTCGCCAAATGCCAAATATACTTCATGATCTAAGTAAGTGTGTTGTCTTCCGGTTAATGTTCTCCAAGGAATCATCTTTTCAACATTATAAGTAAATGCGGAGTACGCTCTGCCATTGTCCATAAGCCCTGACCATACTGGAGACATATTGTATCTTTTTGGAGATTGTTGTAAGTTGGCATAATCATAATGGACATCTTCTTGACCAGATGCAATATCCGCAAGTTTTACTCCAGTTTTCTTTTCTGCATTTTTATATGCTTGAACAGCTAACTTTCCGTTTGTTAAACTTGATAAGTGCAAAACCGCATTAATAGCTGAAATATCTTCTTTCAAGGAAGGATATTCTTTATTATCGATTTTTTCAGTAGCAAAGTGGTTTGACTCAATCATAACATTATATTCGTCTTTTATATCAATATGATTTCCATGTGCACTTAAGCCATTGTTTTTTGCAGACTCCCCAAGAGTTATGAATTTCTCATATATTTTAGTATAGTCTCGTTCATAAACAGAGATTTTATGCATAGTTTTTCCCGGTATCGCCTCGCATTCGCCTTTATACCAATCTTTAACGGATGCTTGTGAAATTTCATCGGCAGTATCATGCATCAATGCAGTCGTATAGACATCTTTTTGAAGACCAGGTAGATGAACTTTTGCAACTTCACTAGTGTGTTTTGCCATGTTTTTAAATATGTCCCAATCGGTTTTAGATTCCCATACTGGCGGAACAGCTTCAGATAACGGATGTATGAAAGAGTGCATGTCTGTTGAGTTGATATCAGCTTTTTCATACCAAGATGCTGATGGTAGAACGATATCGGAGTATAATGCCGAAGTATCCATTCTAAAATTAAGATCAACAACCAAATCCATTTTTCCAACAGGAGCAACTTCATGCCATACTATTTCTTTTGTTTTGTCTTGATCTTGTGCGATGAAAGAATCACTTGTTCCAAGATAGTGTTTTAAACAGAACTCCTGTCCTTTCATACTACCACCAATTGCATTACCTCTCCAGATATACCAAACCCTAGGAAAATTCTCTTGTGCATCAGGATCCGCTATAGAATACTGTAACTTTTTATTTTTAAGAGAATCCAATACATAACTTGTAATTTGTTCATCATTCTTTGCACCGTTACTGATAGCTTCTTTACTTAATTCCAATGAATTTTTATTAAATTGAGGGTAATATGGCATCCATCCCATTCTAACTGATTTAAAAATGTCGTCCGCCATATGATTTTTTGTCATATCATTATCAGGAACAGTATTGTATGCAGAATGTAGTCCGTCATATCTATATTGGTCCGTATTTATATAGTGCCAAAGTGGAGCTTGTTGAAAACGAGTCGGTCCACCCCAATCTTTTCCGCTACTAATAGCACCCCAAGAATCAACTGGAGCCAATTTTTCTTGTCCTACATAGTGGTTCATGCCACCACCGTTTTTACCCACGGCTCCTACAAATATCAGTGCCATTGTTGCAGCACGATACATTAAATTTTGATGATACCAATGATTTATGCCAGCTCCTATTATAACCATGCATTTACCTTTTGTTATTTCTCCTGTATTTCCCCATTCTCTTGCAATGCTTATAATAGTTTTTGCATCAACTCCGGTAAAAATCTCTTGCCAAGCAGGAGTATAAGCGGCTTTTTCATCATTATAATCTTTTGGATAATCGCCTTTTAATCCTCGATCTACTCCATACTGTGCCATTAATACATCAAAAGTTGTACAAACTGCTATTTTTTCACCAGATATCGTTGTTACATATTTAACTGGAACACCTCTTAAGGATTTTTTATCCAAACCAAAATCATCAAAAGAAGCTAAAAGTACATCTTCTCTTTCATCAATTATAGACAATTTAGGATCATACTCTTTATCATTAACACTATCCTCAAGTTTTAAGTTCCATTTACCCGTCTCTTTTTTATCCCATCTTTGACCGACTGAACCTTTAGGAACGATTAAAGAGCCACTGTTTTTGTCAATCTGGATAAATTTCCAATCTCCGTTTTCTATATCTTTATACTCTTTGAGTTCATTTGCTCTTAGTAATTTACCAGCTTTATAGGCATCACCGTTTTTTTCAATTTTTACTAAAAATGGTGTATCAGAGTATCTTTTTAAATAATCTATAAAATAAGGTACCTGTTTATCAACATAAAATTCTTTTAAAAGTACATGAGTAATTGCTTGCCAAAAAGCACCATCGCTGCCTGCATGAAGAGGAATCCATTGATCCGCATATTTACAAACTTGACTAAAATCGGGAGAGCAAACTACCGTTTTTGTTCCGTTATGTCTGGACTCGGCAAAAAAATGAACATCAGGAGTTCTTGTCATATTAAGACAAGCTCCCATGTCAACTATCATTTTAGCATTATACCAATCGGCACTTTCACAAACATCTGTTTGTTCTCCCCAAATTTCTGGAAATGATGGTGGTAAATCGCAATACCAGTCATAAAAACTAAGGTTTACACCACCAAAGAGTTGTAAGAACCTTGAGCCAGCAGCAAAACTAAGCATTGACATAGCAGGAATAGGTGAAAATCCAATAACACGATCAGGACCATATTTTTTTGCAGTATATATATTTGCAACAGCCATGATTTCATTTACTTCATCCCAGCTAATTCTTCTAAAGCCACCTTTTCCCCGTGCTTTTTGGTATCTTCTTCGTTTATCTTTATTTGCTTGAAGATTAGACCAGGCTTTCATGCTATCGCCACCTGCATTCTTCTTCTCTTCCCTATATGCATCAAGTAATGCACCTCTAATTAAAGGATATTTTATTCTTATAGGGCTATATAAATACCAAGAAAATGAAATTCCTCGCTGACAACCTCTTGGTTCGTAAGGTGGAAGATTGCTTTCTAATAGCGGATAGTCTAATTGCTGGGTTTCCCATACAACAATACCGTTTTTAACATGCACTTGCCAAGAGCAACTGCCTGTACAGTTAACACCATGTGTGCTCCTTACAATTTTATCGTGTTGAAATCTATTTCTGTAAAATTCTTCCCATTGACGCGTTTTAGGGTCTACTATTTCTTTTATCCAACTCATCTAACAGACTCCTTCCAAGATGTTTTTAATTGTCTGTCAAATAATTCTTGATTGACAGACAATTTTTTTCTATTTCTTCCTAACAATGATAACAATAGGAAAATAATAATAGCACCGATGATTCCGCCAATAATAAATTGTGTGTATCCGTTTGATGTTTTAGCATTATCTTTTGCTACTTTATTGAAGAAATCAATTAAATTTGATTGTTCACTTGTGGTTAAAGGCTTTCCTTTAAATGCTTCTCTCATTATAGGCGAGGATGCATTTTCAGGTTTTAAAATAGTATATTTTATCCCCGCACCACCCATAGATGTTAAGTTTATAGCCAGTTTTCCACCGCTTTTTACAAGATTACTGTTTACACTATGACATGCAATACAAGAGAGCGCACCATTTTTAAAGTGCTTCGTCCCTTGAAATAAGCTTGCCCCAGTGCTAACATCAGCCTGCAGACTAGTTATTAGTATAAAACTAGCAAATAACATTGAAACAAGGTAACTTTTTTTCATTAAAACCTCCTTTTTATTTGTAATAATTTATTACTTTTTATCTTCCTTCCATAATACTTATTTACTCTTATAGTTATCATCACATATCATTATATAGTATAATATGTTTTACACACAGTATATCACTATATAAATTAAATAAAATTGATTTAAATCAATTCTGCCTAATTAATTAAAATTAAAGGATTAATTTAATAAAGGATTAATAAAGAGTAAACAGGGTTTGACTTTTTTAGTGGGAAATATGGTTGACATGTGCCCCTCCCCAAATATCTTGAATTGCAAAATGTACATTTTTATCATTTCTATAAGCATAAGAAAATAAACTAAATCTATGTTTATTTTTTGCTAATAGTCTGTAATAAAATAATTTTGACACGGCTGCATCTTGAATTTGATAAGCCGATACTTCGCGGTTTCCTCCAGAGCTTTTTGGTATTGATTTGATATAAGGTTGATTTAGGTAGTGTCATAAATCTTCTGTAAATTCAAAAATCAGCTATTATTTTTAAAAAAGGAATGATAGATGAAGATTGATGTAAACAAGATAGAGTTTGATATGAATGAGTTTGGAGCGTTACTGCTTCAAGATAAACAAGAGGGTTTTAGACGCATAGGAGAGAAGTTTCTTAACGCAGTACTTGAAAAAGAGTTTAGTGAGTATATAGGAGCTGCTAAGCATGAGAGAACTGGCGAGAGAGAAGATTATCGTAATGGACATAAAGAGAGAAAATTAAAAACAACGCTTGGAGAACTAAATCTCTTGAGACTTTACGCAAGAGTTGGTAAATTTGATACGAAGCTGTTTGAAAATTATTCAAGAGTAGATAAAGCCTTATCCTCGATAATAGTGGAGAGTTATCTAAAGGGTGTATCTACCAGAAAAGTAGAATCAATTGTTGGTGAACTGGGAATTGAGTTAAGCCATGAAACAGTGAGCAGACTCTCTCATGAACTAGATGAGCTCGTAACAGCATTTAAAACATCAGATTTGCAAGAGTACTATCCATACCTTTATGTTGATGCAACATATCTAAAAGTATTTGATGGAGTACGGTTTGTATCATCTGCTGTGATGATAGCCATTGGAGTAAGTGCTACAGGAGTTAGAGAAATACTAGATATAACACCAATGCATAGCGAGTCGTTTGCAACTTATACAGAGTTCTTTGATGGACTAAAAGATCGAGGTATGCAAAAAGTAGATCTGATTATAAGCGATGGTCATAAGGGAATAAAAAAAGCTGCCAAGGAAAGTTTCACAGGCTCATCTTGGCAACTATGCAGTGTACACTTGAAGCGTAACCTGATGAAGATTGTAGCAAAAAAAGATTTAGAAGAAGTTTTATATGAACTTAATAAGGTTATCAGAGCTGATAGCTTTGAAGAAGCTCTTTCTTTGGCAAATGGAATGATTGCAACATATGAAGACTCCAAACCAAGACTTGCAAAATTTTTGATGGATAATCTTCACGATAGCTGTACCTATTTAACATTTCCTTCAACACACTGGAGAAAATTACACTCTACTAATGTTTTAGAGAGACTTAACAAGGAGATCAAGAGAAGAACTAAAGTGATAGGTGCCTTTCCAAATGAAGGGTCAATTATGAGATTATTAGTACCACTTGCCATTGATACAAACGCAAAATGGCTGAGTAGAAATTATATTTCGTTTGATAATTTGGTACAATGTCAAAAAAGCTGAAAATGAATTTACAGAAATATTCTGACGCTATCTTGATTTGGTTCATATGTTTTATTTTCAATTTTTTTAGCAATTGATTTTGCTATACTTTTCGCTTTTCTTTTATGCTCTTGGTGTAAATAGTTATGATATGCATGATATTTATATACTAGTTTAGTAGTCTCTTTAATTATTAAATTAGTTATAGAGTATATTTTTAATAAATGTAGTTTTCTTAAGGTCTCTAAGAGTTCGTTATCTAGGTAGTTTTGAGAGATTATTTGTATTGAGTGGTGCGGATGA
>CAZRAK010000001.1:64024-73855 GCA_964598135.1 uncultured Campylobacterales bacterium | reverse complement strand
GCTAGGATGCAAGAGAGTACATTTTCGCTTTTACAAATGTCTAAAACATCAGCTGCGCTAAAGGAGCTATCAAATAATAAATTGCCATATATTTCAATATTAACTGACCCTACTATGGGTGGAGTTAGTGCTTCATTTGCTTGGCTTGGAGATATAATTATAGCAGAACCTGGGGCTCTTATAGGCTTTGCAGGACAAAGAGTTATAAAGCAAACTATCGGAGCTGAATTGCCAGAGGGCTTTCAAAGATCAGAGTTTTTACTAGAGCATGGTTTAATAGATATGATTATAAAAAGAGGTGAGTTGAAAAATACAGTGGCAGATATATTGAAGTTTTTATCAAGTGATAAAGAAAAATTTATACTAAAACTAAAAGATAGTGCTTGAATATAACTGTTTATACAATACAAAAAACACAAGAGAGAGCTTGTGAGGATATAATTAAAGAGTATTTGAAGATGGCAAGAAGATTTGCAAATATAAAAGAAGAGTTGATTTTTAATAAACAAATTGCAATGGGGCAAACTAAAGGAGAAGTTGAAGCAAAAAAGTCATATACTAAGGCATATAAGCCATTTTTAAATGGATATAATATATCCTTAGATGTGCAAGGAGAAGAGATAGATAGTTTTGAATTTAGTAAAATTTTTTATGAGAGTGCAAATATAAATTTTTTTATTGGCGGTGCTTTTGGGTTTGAAAAAGAGTTTTTAGCTCAAACTCAAAAAGTTATAAGCCTAAGTCAGCTAACATATGCACACAAAATTGCAAAGGTAGTATTATTTGAGCAGATTTATAGAGGACTTTGTATAAATGCAAATCATCCTTATCACAAATAAGCTTCAATAATATTATGATTAGGTGGAAATAAATGAGAAAAAATGAAGTAAAATTTTTTGAAGATATGCTGTTAGAAAGAAAAGAGCAAATATTAAAAAATATTGATAACTCACACAAAGAGATATCATCTTTAACACAGCATGATGTTGGAGATGAAGCAGATCACGCTGCTGTGAGCACGGATAGAATGATAGAAGAGGCGATAAGCCAGCAACTTAACAAAGAGCTAAATGAGATAGAGTACGCCCTTGGCAAGATAAAGGCTGGAACTTATGGTATATGTGAAATGTGCGAAGAGGATATTAGTTTTCAAAGACTCAAAGTTAAAGTGCATGCAAAGTATTGTATAACATGTAGAGAAATAATAGAAAAATCAGCAAATAAGAATTAAAAAAGGCAAAGGTGGAAAGAAGATGGGAATAAAACGCTATATATTGTTATCGGTAGTATATATGTTGGCCGTCGGTCTGTATGTGTATAGTTTTAGTGGAGATAAATATACTCTTGATTTATATGCCATGTCTATAAGCTTGCCAATTGCCGTGTGGATAGTCGTGCCTATTTTTATACTGTTTTTAGCTTCAGTTTCCCACTTGTCTTTTTATAGTTTTAAAGATTTTTTTTACAAGAGAGCACTTAAGAAAGATTATGATACTTTTATTAATGTCTCTAAGAGTAGAATTTTGGGTGAAAATAGTAGTTTGAAATTTAAGACACAATGGTTTAAGATTCCCGGAGAGGTTATAAAGTCTTTTGGGTATTTTAATAAGACTGATATGCAAGATTTAGAAAATGAAGAGCTAAAAGAGTATTGTAAGTTGGTAAATAATATTCAAGATGGAAAATATGAAGATATTAAAAAATATAAACTCTCTGATGAAAATAAGCTTCTCATAAAAAATGAAGAAAATAGATTGAAAGAGGATCCAAAATATTGTTATGCTATACTCAAAAGTTGCGATAATTTGGATAGTAACTTGTGTAAATTGGCATATAATGAGCTTTTAAGTATGGGAACATTTCCAGAGATAAAAAAGTATAATTTTCATGTAGATAAAAGTATATTTAGAAGAATGATGGAGAGATATTTAGATGAAGAAGATGATTTTGATATAGATATAAATTCTATAGAAAAAATGTTAGAGCAATTTAATGCAAATAGTGAAGATTATTTGGAGTTAGCTCAAGAGATAAGAGTTAAGCTTGACCCTGATGCCCTTATAAAACTGTTTAGAAAATTGTATAATGAAAAAGGGCAATTGGCTGCAAATGCGTACCTATACACTCTTTATGAGTTACAGATGATTGATAAAGTGAGAGATATCCTAAATAATTCAGATGAAGAAGAGTTTTTAAAATTTAAAACACTCCTATTTTTGCGTGATCACGGAAAGAAAATAGATACTATAAAGTTTCTAAAGGTATAAGATATAACAAAAATTAACTTTGACCAAGGCATAGTTGCCTTGGCTCCACTTGCTGGTTTTACAGACCTTCCGTTTCGCTCTTTAGTTAAAAAGTTTGGTGCAGATTTGACTTTTTCTGAAATGATAAGTGCAAATGCTTTGGCTTATAACTCAAAAAAAACATTTGAAATGCTAAGAAAATCTCCTTTAGAGAAACCATATATCGTTCAAATTGCAGGGTCAAATTTGGATAATATAAAAAAAGCAGTAGATATACTAAATGAAATTGAAGGTATAGATGGTATTGATTTAAATTGTGGGTGTCCTGTTCCTAAAGTAGTGGCTCAAAATGCTGGGTCATCACTTTTACAAGACCTCTCACAAGTGCAGCAAATACTTGAAACTATCAAAAAATTCTCTAAAAAAAGATATCTAAGTGCAAAAGTGAGACTTGGTTTTAATGAAAAAATTCCAGAAAAAATTGCTCTTGCATGCCAAAGAGCTGGAGTGGATTTTATAAGTATGCACGGTAGAACTAGAGCAGGAAAATACAAAGCAGAAGTTGACTATGAAGCTATAGCTAGAGCAAAAAGTGTTGTAAAAATTCCAATAATAGCGAATGGTGATATAACAAGTTTGCAAAAAGCTAACGAAGTCAAAAAGATAACGGGTTGCAAATCTGTCATGATAGGAAGAGGAGCTATCGGAAACCCATGGATTTTTTATCAAATCAAAAATAATCTTGAATTTGTAAATAAAGATAAGATAAAAGAGATAGTTCTAGAGCATTATGACAATATGATAGATTTCTATGGTGTCAAAGGAGTCTCAATTTTTAGAAAACATGCACATACCTACTCAAAAGGCTTCCTCAAAGCTGCATCCTTTAGAGATAAAATAAACACAATAGAAGAGCCAATAGTGATGAGAGAAATAATAGAGGAGTTTTTTGCCTAGTACTCCTGATTTGCACTCTTATGTTTTTCTCTTTTGTAGGTTTTTTTATTTCTGTTTTTTTGTATGAGATTTACCTCTTTTAGTAGTATATTTCTTTTTTCTTGTTCTTTTAACTCTTCATTTTTTAGGATTCTCATTGTTAATTTGGTAAAATCTTGTAATGATTTCAGATATGAAGAGTCTACTCTTATCTCTTTTAAGTTTTGAAGTAAACCATATATTTTCAGAGTTCTTTTTTGAAATAGTTCATAATTAAAATTTTCTAATTTTAAAATACTAGCTGAGCTTTTTAGAAATTTTTCCAAAAGTCGCATATGTTTTACACGAAGTGTCTTATCTTCTATTTTCATAATTTATGGCGTATTCGTTGGATGCTTTATCTTTGTAACTATTTAGCTTTTGGTCTTGGAGTTTTAAGTAATCATCTAGTTTTTTTCTATTATCCTCAAATGCTTTTTCAAATTCACTACTATCTTCAAGTTCATTTTGCCCAAAAGTATCTAGCAGTACATTTGAACTTCCAGATGCCATCAAGTATCTTTTGTTCTCAAACTCTACTAAAACCACAGAATTATTGGCATCTATAGGTTTTCTTTTTAGAATTTTGATCTCCTGAGCGGTAGAAGTACTTTTTTTGAAAAGCCAAGAATTTTCGATACTTTGGTTTTGCTTTTTTGCAACTCTTCGTTTTACCCAAAACATAAATAGTAGTAGTACAAAAAGAAAAATTATAACAATAATATATCTGGTATCAAGAAGACCAGGATCTTGAAAAGTTGGAAAATTTTGAGTATTGTTTATATGTGTTCCATCTATTCTTGTCCGTTTTTTAATATAAGGTTTTATAAGAGTAGCTCTTATGCGAAGACCAAAACCATCGGCAGTCTTTGAGGCTATAACTCCTATATCACTTTTGCTTTGTAATATAATTTTTAAGTTGTTTTTATCGGGTTGTATCCTCAAAGCTTGAATAATATTTGAATTTATCTTTTTTTGAATTATCTTATTAAATGATAAATCTTCTAGTTTCAAAGAGGTGCCATTATTGTTTTTGATTTGATAAATCTTGCCCTCATATGGAGAGTCAAAAGATAGCATTATGTCAACTCTGTCTGTTCTTTCATAGATATTGTGTGTAAGTAAATTTGCACTAAAACTAATAGAAGCAAATAACGCAAAAAATAGCAGTTTTTTCATTCAACCTCTTTTTTGAAGTATTGTATAACGCTTTTAGAATCAAGGATTTCATTTATTCTGATCGCAAGGTTTTTTTCATATACCATAACTTCTCCCTTGCCAAAAATCTTTTTATTAATAAAGAGTTCAACACTTTCACCAGCAGGCTTATTTAAGTCTATAACAGAACCTTTGCTTAGTTTTAAAATAGCGTCTATGTTTAGGTAGGTTGTGCCAAGTTCAGCTATAAAATCAACATTTATATCTAATAAATTTTCATACCCCGATAGTAATTTGTGTGTTATATAATCTTTATCTTCCTCGTTCACATCGCCCTCTCTTTTAATTTTTTTTCTCTAGCTACAAGAAATGTTCTATTGTTAATCTTATAAAGTAAAGTATCTTCCAGTCTTATAGGAAAGGGTGACGATATCTTGCCCAAAAACTCTGGAGTTCCAAGCCTATAAAGTTTGTTGGTACAACTCTCTTCTAGTTTTACTTTGGCAAGACCAATTACTTGATTTGAAACCTCTTTGAGCAGATCGTTTATATCATCTTCATTTATATCATCTTCAAAAAGTAAAATTTTTGCTATATCATTGAGTGTTTGTCTTTTGAAAAAAAAGTACCAATTTACCTCTTGTCTGTTTTCATATATAGGGATAGAAGCGGCATAAAAATTTTTACCAAGGCCTTTGGCTTTCTTCATTTTAAGTCCCAAAACTTCTTCGCAAAATATTTTTAAAGAATTATCAATAATGTCTCTCATTATGCTCACTTCGGATTTTATTACATGTATTATAGTTTAAATTTTTTAAATTGTTTATTAAGAGGGTAAATAGTACAATATCTTTTTTAATAAAAGAGGAAATATGATTGCAATTTTAGGGTTTATTGGCATTGTTGTTGGCTTTGCTTCAGGCTTTTTTGGTATAGGTGGAGGTACTATTTTGGTACCAACTCTTATATATTTGGGTTTTGGAGTAAAAGCGGCTATTAGTATCTCTATAACACAGATGGTTTTTAGTTCCATTTTTGGTTCATTTATAAATTATAAAAATAAAATGCTTCGCCTTGAAAATGGTTTAATCTTAGGATTTGGTGGTTTTATTGGCGCCCAATTTAGTGGTTTTATAGTTTCTGCTTTGCCCTCCATCGCGCTTCTTGGTTTTTTTGCAGTTGCACTTCTTATCTCTTTGTATAAGTTCTTTAAAGCACCAAATGAGCCAACAGGTGTTCCAAATGAATCAAAAATACTTCTTTTTGTTGTAGGATTGTTTGTTGGGATGGCAGCAATTAGTATTGGAATTGGGGGAGCTTTGTTTTTAACTCCAATCATGGTGGGATTTTTGCATTTTGATATCAAAAGAGCAGTCTCTACTTCTCTTCTTTTTGTTGTGTTCTCTTCGGTATCAGGACTTATAAGTTTTTCAATGCATGGTTTAGTTGATTATAAATCAGGCATTATTTTAGGATTAGGCTCGCTCGTAGGAGTATATTTTGGAGCAAAACGCTCACATACAGTAAAAAGAGATTTACAAAAAAAGTTATTGATGATACTGTATGTCATACTTTTTGCATTAACAATAAATAAACTAATAGGGCTTATATGATAAAAATATTTGGAGCAAGAGAGCATAACTTAAAAAATATAAATCTAGAGATTCCAAAAAATAAATTGGTTGTTTTTACAGGGCTTAGCGGTAGTGGAAAAAGCACACTCGCCTTTGATACACTTTATGCAGAGGGTCAAAGAAGATATATTGAATCACTCTCTTCATATGCAAGACAATTTTTAGATAGAATTGGTAAGCCCGAAGTTGATAAAATTGAGGGTTTAACTCCTGCAATCGCAATAGACCAAAAAACAACTAGCAAAAATCCTCGCTCAACCGTCGGGACGATTACTGAGATATATGATTATCTTAGACTTTTGTATGCTAGAGTGGGGAGGCAGTATTGCCATAAATGTGGTAAACCAATATCACAGATGAGTAGTAGTGATATCATAGGAGAAATTTTAAAGCTTCCTGTGGATTCAAAATTAGTTTTGATGGCACCTATAATTAGAGAAAAAAAAGGTTCATTTGCAGATTTGATAGAATCGCTTCGTCATAAAGGATATGTTAGGGCTATGGTTGATGGTGTTATGGTTAGACTAGATGAAGATATAGAACTTAGTAAAACAAAAAAACATACTATAAAAGTAGTGATTGATAGAGTTGTTTTAAAAGAGGATAACACCCAAAGAATTGCAAGCGACATTGAAAAAGCATTAAAAGAGAGCTATGGCGAGATAGAAGTTGAGATACTAAATGCCAAAGAGGTCGAAGCAGAGGCAAGTTTAATTCACTATAGTGAACACAGAGCCTGTTTTGATTGCAAAATTAGTTTTGATATGCTTGAGCCTCTGTCTTTTTCGTTCAACTCACCAAAGGGTGCTTGTCCTGTTTGTGATGGTTTGGGTATAAGATATACACTTGATATGAGCAAAATCATAGATGAAGAAAAGAGTATAGAAGAGGGTACTATAAAGATATTTTATGGTTTTAACAAAGGGTTTTATGCGAAGTATTTAAAAGCATTTTGTGAGGCTAGTGGAATTGATACAAAAATTCCATACAAAGAGCTTGAAGAGTGGCAAAAAAAGAGTATTTTACACGGGGGTGTAGAAGATGCAGTTTTTACTTGGAAAAGACACAAGATAAGAAAAATTTTTGATGGAATTGTGAAAATTGCTTATAATATGCTAAAAGATGAAAAAGATATAAATAATTTTATGAGCGAAAAAATCTGTGATAATTGTGGTGGACACAGACTAAAACCAGAACATTTATCAGTAAAAGTTGGTAAAAAAGGCATAGGAGATATCTTAGAGTTGCCAATAGATAAGGCACTTGAGTTTTTTCAAAATGAAAAAAATTTCATCTATTTTGATAATCAACAAACAATGATTTCCTCTCCAATTTTAAAAGAGGTGAGAGAGAGACTTTATTTCTTGTACAATGTGGGGTTAGGATACATATCGCTTGGGCGAGATGCAAGGAGTATTAGTGGTGGAGAAGCCCAAAGGATACGCATAGCTTCACAAATAGGAAGTGGGCTCACAGGAGTCATGTATGTGCTAGATGAGCCGAGTATTGGACTGCACGAGAGAGATACTATAAAATTGATTAGAACTCTTAGGGATTTACAAAAAAAAGGCAATAGTGTTATAGTGGTGGAGCATGATAAAAAAACTATAGAATCAGCTGATTTTATAGTGGATATTGGACCGGGAGCTGGTAAATTTGGTGGAAATATAATCTTTAAAGGCGATTATGAAAAACTAAAAAAAAGTGATACTTTGACAGCGTCATATCTAAATGGCACCAAAAAGATAGATTATAAAAGTGATAGAAAACAGACAAAATGGATAGAGTTAAAAAATGTCAATGTGAATAATATTAAAAATTTAGATGTTAAAATTCCGCTTTCAAACTTAGTGAGTATCACAGGAGTAAGTGGAAGTGGTAAGAGTTCACTTATACTTCAAACTCTACTTCCTGTTGCTAAGGAGTTGTTAAATCATGCTAGAAAAGTTAAAAAAATCTCTGGAGTAGAGTGCTTGGGATTAGAACAACTTGACAAGGTGATTTATCTTGACCAAAGCCCAATAGGCAGAACCCCAAGAAGTAATCCTGCTACCTATACAGGGGTTATGGATGAGATAAGAGTACTGTTTTCTAAAACAAAAGAGGCGGGACTTAGAGGTTATAAGATTGGAAGATTTTCGTTTAATGTAAAAGGTGGAAGATGTGAAAAGTGTCAAGGAGAGGGTGAAATAAAGATAGAGATGCACTTTTTGCCAGATATTATGGTTAAATGTGATACTTGTGAAGGTCATAGATACAATGCTCAAACTTTAGAGATACTATATCGTGGCAAGTCCATCTCTGATGTACTAGAGATGAGCGTAGAAGAAGCATATGATTTTTTCAAGCTGATTCCAAAGATAAAACAGATACTACAAACTTTGTGTGATGTGGGGCTTGGATATATAACACTTGGACAAAATGCCGTAACACTTAGTGGTGGTGAAGCTCAAAGGATAAAACTATCTAAAGAGTTAAGCAAGAGAGACACAGGAAAAACTTTGTATATACTTGATGAGCCAACAACAGGTTTACATTTTGCTGATGTGGATAGATTGACAAAAGTTTTGCACCATTTGACAGATTTAGGTAATAGCGTATTGGTAATTGAGCATAATATGGATATAATAAAAAATAGTGATTTTGTGATAGATATGGGACCTGAGGGTGGAAACTATGGAGGAAAAATAGTTGCTACAGGAACCCCAAAAGAGTTGGCCAAAAATCACAAAAAAACAAAAAGTTTCACAGGAAAATTCCTAGCAAAAGAGGTGTAAAATGATAAAAGATATAGTTGATAAGATTAGATCGCTACCACCGCTTCCAAAGAGTTTTGCTCAAGTGAATTCAATATGTTCAGATCCAAATAGTGGTGTTAGTGATTTGGCAAAAGTGATAGAAACTGACCCAATGTTGGTGGCAAATCTTTTAAAGATAGCAAATTCACCTTTGTATAGTTTTCAGCGAGAAATCAAAAGTGTACTACAAGCTATATCTCTATTTGGTATGTCCACAACTAGGTCACTAATTACGAGTATCTCTGTTAAAAAACTTTTAGGTGTAGATATGGAACCTTATGGAGTAACTCCTGAAGAGTTTGTAAATATTTCCTCTTTGCAAAGTATGCTTGTTGTGAAATGGTATAAGAAGTTAGACGCTAAAAAAGTAGATGATCTATTTCTTGCTGCTCTTTTGCAAGATACAGGTAAGATTCTTATAGCTGATGAGGTTGTTAGAAATGATGAAATTTATCAATTTAAATCTGAAATCGAAGTTGCTACAAATATAGCCTCAGTTGAAAAAATGTATGTAGAATCAACTACAGCAGAAGTAACATCACAGATATTTGAACATTGGGGATTCGATGAAAAAATGGTAAATATGATAAAATTTTCAGACAGTTACGATGATGCAGAAGAGTTACGAGACTATGCTTTGGCTTTAAAAATTCTTAAAACAGCTATACCAATTAACTCACCACTTAGTCAAAGAAGTATAAATATGGCAATAGCCATCTTGGAAAAAGAGGGAATGGACACACAACTGTTTTTGAATGCAGTGAAAGAGGCATAAGATATAAAAATGCTTACAGAGCGACAACTAGTCCAACAGTTGCAAGAAATTTTACTCAAGCTTTCAAGGAAACATCGCCAAGGCGATTGCATTTGCTTGTTTTACCCAAGTAAAGGGGACATTAAATGAATTTACAGAGCGACAGCTCGTGCTTCAGTCGCGAGGAATTTAGGAGGGGCTTTGCTCCTGCTAAAGGGGACATTAAATGAATTTACAGAGCGACAGCTCGTGCTTCAGTCGCGAGG
>CAZRAK010000001.1:0-63924 GCA_964598135.1 uncultured Campylobacterales bacterium | reverse complement strand
AGTCGCGAGGAATTTAGGAGGGGCTTTGCTCCTGCTAAAGGGGACATTAAATGAAAACATTAACCATTATAGATACATTCGGATTTTTTTTTAGGAACTATTTTGCTTTGCCAAATTTAAGAAATAAGGATGGCTTCCCAACAGGTCTTTTGACTGGGTTTGCAAATTTTATATACTCATTAAGGAGTGAGCTAGGAAGTGATTATATACTTTTTGCACTTGATGCAAAAGGCAAAACTTTTAGGCATGATATCGACAACAACTACAAAGCAACAAGACCCCAAACTCCAGAAGATTTGAAAAAACAACTCCCTATTGCGATATCTTGGATAGAAAAGATGGGCTTTAAGTGCTATTTTAAGATGGGTTATGAAGCAGATGATGTGATAGCCTCAGCAGTAGAGTTTGCCAAAAAAAATAATATAAAGGTGCGAATTGTAAGTCACGATAAAGACCTTTATCAGCTTATAGATGATGATGTAGTAACCCTATATGACCCTATCAAAAAATCAGATATAAATGAGCAAAGATGTCTTGAAAAGTTTGGAGTTCATCCTTGTATTATAGGGGATTATTTAAGTATTGTCGGTGATAGTGCTGATAATATCCCTGGAGTTAAAGGTATCGGAGCAAAAGGAGCAAAAACTCTTTTGGATGAGTTTGGCTCACTCGAAAATATATATGAAAATATTGATAAAATAAGAAATCAAAGAGCACAAAAACTTCTCATTGAAAGTAAAGAAAATGCATTTTTAAGTAAAAAGCTTGTGGTTTTATATAATAACTTGGATATATCCGATAAGTTTGAGAGTTTTTATTTCCCAAGTGGACAACCACTAATTCATATAGCTGAAGAGTTGCAAAAATATGAACTTAAAAATATACTTAAAAAGTTAAATGTTGAATCCAAGCAAAAGATAGAGGCAACAGATACTTTTAGAGCAATTTTATTAAATACAAAACAGAAACTTTTTGATGTTTTAGAAAGTCTAAAACCAAACTCACTTATAGCATTTGATACAGAAACAAACTCACTAGATGCTTACAATGCAAAGATAGTTGGTTTTTCATTTGCCTCAAATGCACAAGAGGCATATTATGTTCCTATTGCCCACAGTTACTTGGGTGTTGGTGAACAGGTTGGATTAGATATTGCAAAAGAGGCAATAAGAAAAATATTCACATGTAAAGTTGTTGGACAAAATTTGAAATATGATTTAGCAGTAGTAAAAAACAATTTTGTTTTTTCTGATTTACCTATATATGCTGATACGATGATTTTAGCTTGGCTTTTAAATCCAGAAAAAAATATAGGACTTGATACCTTGTCTTTGAGATTTTTTAATCATCCTATGATAAAATTTAAAGATACAGTAAAAAAAGGTGAAACATTTGATACAGTAGATATAGAGTCAGCTTGCAAATATGCTAGTGAAGATGCATGGATGACTTTGAGGGTTTACAATAAGATAGTGGATTTCTTAGAACCAGATTTACTTGAACTTGCCAGAAATTTAGAATTTCCATTTATAAAAACACTTATGAAGATGGAAAAAGAGGGTATAAAGATAGATGTAAGGTATCTTGAAGTTATGCTTAAAAAAAGTTTAATAACTATAGAAAATCTGAAGCAAGATATATATGATTTAAGTAGTTTAGAGTTCAATGTAAATTCTACTCAGCAATTAGGAAAGGTACTTTTTGAGGGTTTGGGATTGAGAGTTGTAAGAAAAACCAAGACGGGATATAGTACAGATGAAAAAGTGTTAAATGAGCTTTTAGATGAGCATCCAATAATCCCAAAATTACTCGAATACAGAGAGATATATAAATTAAAATCAACTTATATAGAGCCATTGTTAAAGCTTGGGCTAAAAGACAAAAATAGTAGAATTCACACCTCATTTTTACAAACTGGTACTGCAACAGGAAGGCTTAGTTCAAAAAATCCAAATCTTCAAAATATACCAGTAAAAACTGAGCTTGGGCGAGAGGTAAGAGTTGGTTTCGTAGCTAAAAAAGATTACTCTTTGGTAGGGATTGACTATTCACAAATAGAGTTGAGATTATTGGCTCATTTTAGTGGAGATACAGCTTTGTTGAATGCCTTTAATGAAGGAAAAGATATACATTATGAAACAGCTTTGAAGATATTTGGTGAAGCTAAAGCTAAAGCCAAAAGAGGAGTTGCAAAAAGCATCAACTTTGGACTTTTATATGGCATGGGCTCAAGAAAACTTTCACAAACTATACATGTGAGTACAAAAGAGGCAAAAGAGTATATAGAGAGTTATTTTGCTTCATTTCCAACAGTCAAAGAGTTTTTGCATCAAGTAGGAAAAACTGCACTTGAAAAAGGCTACTCTCAAACACTTTTGGAGCGAAGACGGTATTTTGATTTTGAAAATGCAAATGCTATGCTTCATGCCTCATATCTAAGAGAGGCTGTAAACACACTTTTCCAAGGAAGTGCAGCAGATTTGATTAAGATGGCTATGAATAAAATTATGGATACAATCATAGATGATAAAGCAAAACTTCTATTGCAAATTCATGATGAGCTTATATTTGAAGTGAAAACCGAGTTTGCTAAAGATTTTTCACAAAAAGCAAAAGAGATTATGGAAAATATCTATAAGTTAAAAGTGCCTTTAAAAGTATCTGTTGAGATAGGAGAGAATTGGGGAGCGCTCAAGTAAATAATAAGTTGGCAAGATAAGAAAAGTATTTCTTATCTTGTTTTAATAATGGTATATTATTTTAATGTTTTAATGTATTTTGATACATCTTCTATCTGTTCGTCAGTGAAGCCTTTTACTTGAATATCCATAGCCTTTGCTAAAACTTCTGTAGATTTTTGTTCTCTATGCTCTTTAAGTTCATCAATTAGACTATCAAGAGACATATTTTTAATAATCTTGGATGAATTTAATGCATGTTTCTCTGCATTTACACCATGACAACTTGCACACTGGTTAGATTTGTATATTTTCTCACCATTTGAGATAGGACTACTTGCAAATACATAAGTAGAACTAATAACTAGAAATGCTAATGACAATGAAATTTTTTTCATTTTTATTCCTTTTTTTTTATTTCGAGAGAATTCTACCCCTGAAATATAAATGCAAAGTAAATGAAAAAAGGGGCAAAAAAGTATGTTAAATAGTGTTTATAACTTTTATTTTTTATTTTATAATTCTTATTTAATAGGATTTAAACTGTTATTTTTTTGTTTGAATAGATAAAAATATGTGAAACAAATTATAGGGCAAAAAAGATTTTTTAAAAATTATAAAAAAAATAAGAGTAACTTTAATTAAAAAAATTATTTAGAAATAGATAAAAATAAAAAAGAGTTGCAAACCCGCTATTCTTCGGCTAATTTGCTCATCACATAAGATTGTAGATCATTTTTTTTAATCTCTTTCTTCATAGCAGTATTAAAAATATCTTCCACTTTTTTACTATATTTCTCGTAGCTAAAATATGGAAAATGTATGGACCAAGCTTCCTTGATTCTACTTTTTGCCATTTTATCTTTTATGCAAGCATGAAAATATTGAAAACCTATAAAAAAAGCAGAAGTTATTACCGCTGTACTTATAATTGAAGCATGAAAATCTATATTTTCAAAGAGTTTGTGGGTTAAAGCGAGTAGTGGTATAAAAACAATAGTACAAACTATTGCATAAATTATATAAGCATTTTTAATTATCATTCTAAAACCTAGCTTTTCAGGGTCTACATGCATGCCCTCATTATGGTAGGCATTTGCAACTAGTAAATCCTTAAATCTTATAGGTTGATTTGAGGTTTTAAATACAAATTTTAATATCTTATCTTTGAGTTTTGTGTTTTCTAAAAATTTCATAGTGATATTCTAACATAAATATATTAAATATTAGACAAATGCTATACTTGTATATCCTACTACTTGTGTTTTATCGCCATTTGTGTCAGCACTTGTTCTGTAATCTAGTAGTTTTGGCTTTAAGTTTGTATTTTTTGCATATATCAATATGGCTTCTAGACCTATTTTCCCACAGGCCTCACAATTGTTGTGTAGTTTTTTGGAATCTAAGTCTTGTATGGCTTTTAGGCATAAGCTATCTAGTGCATTTGCTTTATTAAGGCTATAATAGTGACTTAAATCTGTGCTAATTACTACTGCATTATCTGGGTTTTGCAAGATTAATTTGATTGCAAGGGCGAGATTTTTTGGTCTCTCTTTTCCATATACTAGCTCTACTACAGAGGCATTTGGTAGATAATTTTTTATGAAAGGCATTTGCACTTCTGTGCTGTGTTCACTGTGAGCATCTTTAAGAAACTGCATATCAAATTCTTCTATAAGAGTTTTTGCTAAGTTTTTATCAATACGAACCAAGCCAAGTGGTGTTTCGTATGTATCATGCAAAGAAACACTTGTGCCATCAAGATAAACACGGTGACTAGGACCTATGACAACAATAGTTTTTGGTTTATAATTTTTTAAAAGTCTAAAAGCGATGTCAGCTGTGAGCCCAGAATAGATGTAGCCTGCGTGTGGAACTATAATAACATTTGATTTTATACTTAGAGTATCTTTATCTTTGATATTTTCATTGATGATTTTTTCAAATGCTAAAAAAGTCTCTTTTAATTCTTTTGGTTTTTGCGGATAAAACTGTCCCGCAACAATAGTTTTTCTTGTACTCATTGCCATATACCTTCTATTTTTCTACTGCATTTTGGGCAAACTCCATTGATTATATCAACCTTGTTCATTCCGTAGCCACCTCTTTGAATTAAAATTGTACCACATTTTGGACAAATGGTATTGGTATCTATATTTGTATTGCCAAGATAGATATACCAAAGTCCAGCATCTTTTGCTATTTTGTAGGCTCTTTTAAGTGTTTTTGTGCTTGTTCTTTGGTGATTTTGCATCTTATAACTAGGATGAAAAGCACTTAGATGCCAAGGCACATGTCTACCTAATTCGTTTGCTATAAAATCAGCCATTCCCTTCAAATCTTCGTCACTATCATTTTTACCCTCTATGATAAGAGTGGTGATTTCTACCCAAATGCCAAGTTTGACCATACTTTTAATTGTCTCCTTTACAGCAGTTAGTCCACCTTTTAAGAATTTTTTATAATAATTTTCGTCCCAACTTTTTAAATCAATATTTGCACCATCAAGCCAACTTTGCATATCTTGTATGAGCTCTTCGGACTCAAATCCATTTGTGACAAATATATTTTTGATTCCTTTTTCTTTGGCAATCAAACCAATATCCTTTGCATATGGATAAAAAATAGTTGGTTCATTATATGTGTAAGCGATAGATTCAGCACTATTTTTGATTGCCAAATCTACCATCTGTTCAGGGCTTATTTTCATCTCTTTATTTATTGCTCTTTCTTGAGATATTTCCCAATTTTGACAAAAAGGGCACTTGAAATTACACCCAACTGTCCCAAAAGACAAAGAGGTAGAGTTTGGAAGGATGTGATAGATAGGTTTTTTTTCGATTGGGTCAAGATTAAGTGCACTAGGGTGAGCATAAACAAGGGTTTTTAGTTTGCCATTTTTATTTTCATTTACACCGCAAATTCCAATTTGTTTATCTCTTAATTTGCAATAGTGCCGACATAGCAGACATTTTATCTTTTTATTCAGTAATTTTATAAAATACTTCATGATACAAGGATGATAACTCTTTTTAGATAAAGATAAGATGAAAGTTTTAAGATAGAGGTTTGGAAAAATATATGGGAAAGATGCTTGGCAATACCTTTACCATATATTTTTCAAAGAGAAATATATTAGCTGATGAAAGTATATGAAGTTAAGGTAAACCAACGGTTAACTCACTCTATTGTAAAAAACAATAAAGTGAGTTAAAATATTAGTGTTTAAATTTTTACATTTTTTAAGCGAAGAGCATTTGCAATAACAGAAACTGAGCTAAAACTCATAGCTGCTGCTGCGATAACAGGAGATAAAAGTATTCCAAAAACAGGGTATAAAACCCCTGCTGCAATAGGAACACCCGCACTATTATAAATAAAGGCAAAAAATAGATTTTGTCTTATATTTTTCATAGTAGCACGGCTAAGTTTTATCACTTTTAAAATCCCCAATAAATCGCCTTTGATTAAAGTGACTCCAGCACTTTGTATGGCGACATCCGTACCTGTTCCCATAGCAATTCCGACATCTGCCGCAGCAAGAGCGGGTGCATCATTGATGCCATCTCCTGCCATAGCGACAATAGCGCCAGAATCTTTTAATCTGTTTACGACATTTGCTTTGCCATCAGGTAGAACATTTGCATAAACTTCATCAATATTTAATTTTGAAGCTACAGCCTTTGCAGTAGTCTCGTTATCCCCACTTAACATAACCACTTTTATGCCCTCAGCTTGCAATTTTTTAACAGCTTGTGCTGAAGTTTTTTTAATAGGGTCTTCAATGCCGATAATCGCACTAAATTTTCCATCAACAGCCATAAAAACAACACCTTTACCCTCTTTTCGTAAGATGTTGGCTTTTTCTTTTATATTCTCAACAGAAGTATCTAAGCTTTCTAGAAAACTTTCACTACCGATAACTACTTGTTTTTCATTGATATTTCCAATTATGCCTTTACCAATCACCGCTTCAAAATTTTCTACATTAACTAAAGCAATACCTTTTTCTTTGGTATACTCAATAATTGCTTCAGCCAAGGGATGTTCGCTTGCTCGCTCTAGGCTTCCTGCGTACAACAAGATATCATTTTGGCTAAAACCATCTTCTATATGTAGACTCGTAACTTTTGGTTTTCCCTCTGTAAGAGTTCCTGTTTTATCAACAACCAAGGTATCTACTTTTTCCATCCTCTCTAGTGTTTTTGCATCTTTTATCAATATACCTGAAAGTGCAGCTCTACCAGTTCCTACCATTATAGAAATAGGAGTTGCGAGACCAAGTGCACAAGGACAAGCGATGATGAGAACAGCAACGGCAGCAACTACTGCATAGGCTAATTGAGGTGTTGGTCCTAAAAACCACCAGCCGATAAATGCTAAGACGGAAGATATCACAACAGCTGGTACAAAAAAGCTTGAAACCGTATCTGCTAGTTGTTGAATTGGGGCTCTTGAGCGTTGTGCTTGTGATACCATTTGAACTATTTGAGAGAGCATTGTGTCGCTTCCAACTTTTTTGGCTTCTACTATTATGGTTCCATTTTTATTTAAAGTGGCCCCTATTACCAAATCACCTTTTAATTTTGTCACTACCAAAGGCTCACCCGTTATCATAGATTCATCAATGTTGCTATTTCCATCTACCACAACTCCATCAATGGGTATCTTTTCACCTGGTTTGATTCTTAGTTTATCACCGACTACTATTTGCTCTAAATTAACATCCTCTTCATTTCCATTATCATCTACGATACGATGAGCTATCTTTGGTGCTAGATTTAACAGGGTTTTTATAGCTGTATTTGTTTTGCTTCTAGCTCTTAATTCTAAAACCTGACCTAAAAGAACAAGTGTTGTGATAACTGCTGCTGCTTCAAAATATACTGCTACTAAGCCCTCTTTCCCTTGCATTAGAGGAGGAAAAATTTCAGGTAAAAATAGTGCGATTAGACTATAAATATAAGCCGCTCCTACGCCAATGGCGATAAGAGTAAACATATTTAAATTCCAAGTTTTAATAGAGTTGTATCCTCGTACAAAAAATGGCCATCCAGCCCAAAGCACAACAGGTGAAGCAAGTATAAATTCAAACCATTGTATACCCTGATGTGTAAAATTTGTGGGCAAGTAGCTTGGAGCTAAATCAGCAACCATGGCTATCAAAAAAACTGGAAATGCTAGTATAACACTAACCCAAAATCTCTTGGTCATATAAACTAATTCTTCATTTTCATCCTCTGCCTCAACGGTGATAGGCTCTAGTGACATACCGCATTTTGGACAGTTTCCAGGACTATCTTCTATGATTTCTGGGTGCATTGGGCAAGTGTATTTTGTCGATACTGTTGGTAGTGCTTCTACCTCTTTTTCCAATGTCATACCGCATTTTGGACAGTTTCCAGGACTCTTTTGGTGAATCTCTGGATGCATAGGGCAAGTATAAAATTTGTGTCCAACTATATCGCAAGAATCGTCTACGCAATATTCATTTTCTTTATGTTCATGCTCATGTTTTTGTTTGTGTTCGTGTTTATGCATCTCACACCTCCTATTATTTGATTATCTCTTTTTTTCTTTTATACTCTTCTTCGCCTATCTCGCCATTTGCGAATCTTATATCTAAGATATCATTGACTGATAGCCACTCTTGCTTATCGCTACTTTTTAAAAAATAGACTAAAGCGACGATAAATAGTATTGGCACTAGCCACATAAGACCCATACCAAACTCCCATCCTCCCATGCTAAATCCTTCCATCATTTTATATCCTTTCTTTAGTTAATACAAACCAATGAAGTCATTCAATGTTTTGATATAAAATCATAACATTTGAGTATTACTTGAACATTACTTTATGATGTTTTTTATGTTTAATATAAAAACAGAACCTATATTTATGGTGCTTTTTACTTTTATAGGGATGCTTAAATCATGGCAGAGTTTTTGGACAATATGAAGCCCGATACCAGTACCTATCTTCCCCTCTTTGTATCCTCTATCAAAAATTCTTTTGGAATTACTGATGCCAATACCACTATCTTCAATGTAGAGTGAATTTTTGATAAATGATATTTGTATAGTGCCATTTTGTCTGTTGTATTTGCAAGCATTGCCTATTATATTGTCTATTATCCTTAAAAAAATTATTTTATTTGTATGGATATTAATACTCTTTACACTATTTTTAAATTTGATAGTAGGATACATGGAGTGAAAATATTCAAATCTTTCATTTATAAGAAGTTTTAAGTTTATTATCTCACTTTGTAATTGACTTTTGTTTAAAAAATATCGTAAATTATCTTGTAGGTATAGTATATTTTTAATAGCATCATCACTCCTATTTATCGCTTCATCTTCACCAAATTTTTTCTTTAAAATCTTAAGGTTAATTTTAAGTGAAGACAAAGGAGTGTTAAAATCATGTAAAACATCTTTAACAAACTCTTCATTTAACAAAAGAGCTTTTTTATATGGTCCAATTGTATAGTAAGCAAAAAAGATTGAGACTATAATAAGTAGTATAAAATATATAAAAAGCTCTTTTGTTAAAAACCAAACGATATTTTTTCTATTGCGTATATAAGTTTTTACTGGGAGTTCAATTTTTTTAAAACCAATCTTTTTTTTAAAAAGTATATATATGCTTTTGTCTTTATATAGTTGATGAAGTTTTTTGTTTTTAATATTAAAAACTTGACTAATTTTAAAAGTTTTGCAAGAAGAGTTTAAATGACATTGTATGATATTAGACTCAACTTGCATATCATAATCGTGGAGTTTTTTATAGTAGTGTTGATACATAGCAACAAAGAGAAAAACTAATCCAACTATAAAAAAGAGTATAAAACTCTTTAAAAAAGCCTCTTTTTCATGATTCTTCAAGCATATATCCTACATTTCTGATATTTTTTATATCTAAATTTAGTTTAGATTTTAATTTACTAAGATTTACACGAAGGGCGTTTGGATTTGGATTCTCTAGTAAATCATACAAGATCTGAGTTGGCACTATTTTATTTTTATTGATAAAAAGTGTATGAAAAAGGTTGGATAATACTTCACCTAGCAATATAATCTTTCCCTCTTTTATTATCTCTTTGGAGTTGATATTGTAGGATATATTCTTATAATTTAGAATTTTATCTTTTTGGTATCTATTTTTTATACGAAGAACTAACTCTTCGGGGTCAAATGGCTTTTTGATATAATCATCAGCACCAGCATCAAAACCTAGTCCTATCGAAGCTATATCGGTTAGTGCGGTTATGTAAATAGTAGGTGTATAATCTTTTGCATTTTTTAAAGATTTTAAAATTTCAAAGCCATTGTCACCAGGAACATTTACATCAAAAATATATAAATCAAAGTTCTCTTTAAAGCTAAGATTATAGACATCCTCACTATCATAAGCGCTTACAACTTCAAAGTTTTCAAGTTCAAAGTAAGCCTTCAGGCTCGCATGAAGGTTTTTGTCGTCTTCAAGCAGTAATATTTTCATAATTATACTTTAGACAAATTTTGTTTTGTTTTATATACTCTAAAGTATAGTGGCTAGCGTGGATAAAGGATGAATTTTTAGCTTGGATTTTATCTAATATAAGAGTAGCTTGTTCATAGTTTAAATGATTTCCATTATTAAAATTTGGTGCCAAGCAAGCATCTAAATAGCAGATGTCAATTTTTTTTGATAGTAAAAAATCCATACTTTCCTTGTCTATTCCTGCACAATCAGTTAGATAAGCTACAGTTTTATTTTTGTTTGTGATGAGATAGCCTGTTGTATTTACAGAGTGCTCTAGAGGAATTGGATAAAAAGTAAATTCATTTATATGTATAGGCACGAAAGGGGTATTTTGTATATAACTTATAGCTTTTTTGAATTTAAAAAGATTTAAAAATCCATCACTTTTTGGATGGTAGCAATCTATTTTATCGCTACTATATCTAAGTCGCAGTAATCCAAGGCAGTGGTCGGCATGAAAATGAGTTAAAAGAACTGCTTTTATATTTTTGCCATCAAAGATAGTGGATATATTTTCAATTCCCGCATCAAGTAGGATAATTTCACCATTTTCACACTCTAAATAAGCACAAGTTGCAAGATTTATAAAACCTTTTTTTCTGTATATATTGCAAATGCTACAGGTACAATTATGTGATGGAATTCCGCCACTATCAGCCGTTCCTAAAAACTTAATATTCATAGGAGCATTATACCAAATTTTTGAATTTATGGAGTTTTTATGCTAAAATTAAACAAAAGGAGATGAGGCGATGTCTGATAAGTATAAGGGGAAAGTACAAATTTGGGTAAAAGAAGAGAGTTTAAAATATGAAAAAGAGTTGATAAAATTACAAGTTGAACTTCTTAAGTTTCAAAATTATGTAAAAGAAAAAGGCTTAAAATATCTGCTAATTTTTGAAGGCAGAGATGCTGCTGGTAAAGGTGGAACTATCAAAAGAGTTACTGAGCATCTAAATCCTAGAGGTGCTAGAGTAGTGGCTCTTGAAAAGCCAAATGAAAAAGAGGGTACTCAATGGTACTTTCAAAGATACACGAAACATCTTCCAAGTGCAGGAGAGATTGTACTTTTTGATAGAAGTTGGTATAACCGTGCTATGGTTGAACCAGTGATGGGATTTTGTACAGAGAGAGAACACCATAAATTTTTAAAAGATGCACCTGATTTTGAGAGAATGATAGTTGAGAGTGGTACAAAGATATTTAAATTTTATTTTTCAGTATCAAAAGATGAACAAGCTAGAAGATTTAAAGCTAGAGAAACAGACCCTCTTAAGCAGTATAAATTTTCAAGTGTAGATAAAGAGTCTCAAAAATTGTGGAATGAATACACTTTGGCTAAGTTTATGATGCTAAGTTCTACTCATACACAGTATGCTCCTTGGACAATAGTAAAGAGTGATGATAAGAAAAAAGCAAGGATAAACACCATAAAACATATATTAAATTTTGTAGATTATCCAAATAAAATTGATACCGAAGAGATAGAGGTAGATAAAGAGATTATTGTATATGGTAGAGATGAGTCCATAGAGATGGAAAAAGGCTTTAAGTTTCACAATTCAAAAGGATGATAACGAAAGTTTTAACTAAATGATGTTAGAATAAGTTTTTAAGAAATAAAAGCGTTGGTAATAAGGATTAGATATGAAAAGTGTTAGTATTAAAAATAAAATATATTTGTTATTATCTGTATCCATAGTAATATTTATAGCGATGAATCTGTATATAAGCTCTCTCGTTAATTCTAGTAGAAGAGTGACTTATATTGCTGATGTCCTAGGTAAGCAAAGAATGCTAAGTCAAAAAATGACTAAAGAAATCTTGACCTATTATAAAACTAGAAAAGCAGGAGATCTTTCTCTTCTAACAAAAACAGCTTCGGCATTTAATGAAACTATTAGTAATCAAAATAGCGGTAAAATGTTAATTAATGGCAAAACAATTAAAATAAAAATGAGTGATAGCTTCAGAAAGAAAACAGGTGAAATACTCTCTCTTTGGACCCCTTTTTATAAGAGAATTCAGAAAATTACAAGTACAAAAGAGACTAATTTGTCGAGTCGTGATGAATTTAGAGAAAATACTCAGCTTTTAAAGCTTAGCAATGATGCAGTAAAAATATATGATAAAAATTCTGAAAAAATAATGGCTACGATAAATACCCTCTCTTATATAAATATTATTGTCAATATTATTGTAATGCTTATAATTTTATATGCATTTAAGAAAATTATTTTACAAAGATTAGAAAATGTTGAAAAATTTGCTAAAAATGTGGCTCAAACACAGGACTATACAAAAACATTGAAAGTAAATATAAATGATGAAATAGGTGAAATTCTTACGCAAATTAACTGTTTTATCTCAAAAACAGGTGATTTAGTTCAAAATGCTAAATTGTCTTCTTCCGAAAATGTTGCAATTGCAAATCAACTTTCATCTGCATCTATAGAATTAAGAGGAATGGCTAAAACATCAATGAATATAGTAGAAAATACTACCAAAAAAGCAAATGCATCTAAAGATAATATGCTTAAATCAATCAAGGAGGTAGAAAATAATAAAAAAGAGATTATGGAAGCAAATGAAAGTCTTAATCTCTCTAGAGAGGAAATTATAAAGTTAACGGAAATTATAGAAGAAAATGCTGCAGAAGAGATAGAATTAGCTAAAAAAATTAAAGGGTTGAGTATGGCTGCTAATGATGTGCAAAATGTATTGGAAATTATAGATGATATTGCAGATCAAACAAATCTTTTAGCTCTAAATGCAGCAATAGAAGCAGCAAGAGCAGGCGAACACGGAAGAGGTTTTGCAGTTGTTGCTGATGAAGTTAGAAATTTGGCTGAACGAACACAAAAAAGTCTTGTAGAAATAAATACAACAATAAATATAATTACACGATCAATCAATGAGTCTAGTGAGCAGATGAGCGCAAGTGCGAAAAAAAATCAAAAAATTTCAAAAATGGCAGAGGCTACACAAAGTAGAATAAATATTATTTCAAATACAATGCATCAAGCATCAAATGTAAATGAAAAAAGTGTTGAAGACTATATAAAAACAGGAGATGATTTAAGCCAAATTATAACAATGGTTGAAGATATAAATAAAATTTCAGTAAAAAATACAATAAGTGTTGGTGAAATTTCAGATGCAGCACAACATCTTATAAGTTTAGCCAATGATTTAAATAATAAATTAAACCAATTTAAAACTAGCTAAAATATTCTAAATTAGGGGAATAGTCTTTTAAGATTTTTTCTTGAATTTTGAAATTAGGCATAAATTTTTTTATAGTGTTGTAAAACTCTCTTTTATGGTTTTTATGTGCTATGTGAGCTAGTTCGTGGATTATGATGTATCTTATGCAATCAATTGGTAGTTGAGCTAAGGTTATAGTAAAGCTTAGTTCATTTTTATAATTACAACTTCCCCATCTGTTTTTTGTTTTTCTAAATGATATTTTTGTGGGATTTAGTCTCATTTTTAAAGAGATGCTTTTTATCTCTTTAAGGACTATTTCTTTCGTCTCTTTTGTGTAAAAATCTTTTAGGTTTTTTGACAGTATTGTTTTGCTTGAACCAAGAAATAAGATTTCTCCTTTGGTTTTATATATCTTTTGTATACTTAATTTTTGATCTATTTTTTTGACTTTAGTGTATATCCATTTAGCTTTTAAGTTTACAATTTCTTGGATTTTTACAAGTGGATAGTTTGGATTTTTTACGAGAACCCCTTTTGTGGGGTTTATCGTAATGTATAAGTTTTTTAATTTTTTATTTGTGATTATCGTATAATCTATTTTTTCACCATTATAAAAAAATGAGTATTTAATTGAACCAGCCTTTTATCTTTTCAAATACTCCTCCAAATGTCTCTTCTTGAGGTATATTTTTCACACCGAAGTTTGTTTGGAGTTTTTCTAATAACTCTTGTTGTTCGCTTGTGAGTTTTTTAGGGTATTTGATTCTTATCTGGGCTATTAGACTACCTAATTTTAGAGAGTGAACATTTTTTATACCCTCGTTTTTAAAGATAAATTGTTGTTTGTCTTTTGCTCCCATTGGTAATTCTAGTATGGTTTCACCTCTTAGTGTTGGTATTGTGATACTTTGACCTAGTGCAATTTGAGTAAAAAAGATAGGGACTTCTATATAAACATCATCATTGTGTCTGACAAAATGCTCATCTTCTTTGACTTTAACAAGTATATACAAATCTCCTCTTCTGCTTAAATCGTCAATATTACCCTTATTTGCTACTCTTATACGGTTGTCATTGTCGATACCCTCAGGTATATCAATATCAACTTTTTCATTTACATCATCATAGCCTTTTCCACTACAAATAGAACATCTATTTTGGATACTTTGTCCACTTCCATCGCAAGTTGGACATGTTTGAGAGTATGTCATGAAGCCTTGTCTATAAAATACTTGACCCTTACCGTGACAATTAGGACAGCTATGTGTTGTCTTGTCTTCACTCCCCGTTCCATCACATGCTAAACATGGTTTCTTATAGGTAAATTTAATCTCTTTTTTACAGCCAAATGCAGCTTCGTTAAATTTTAGTGTTATGCTAGATTCTAGGTCTAGTTGGTATTTTTGATTTTTTTGGTTATTGCTCCTGCTAAAACCACCACTAAATCCTCCACCAAAAACTGACTCAAATATTGAGCCAAGATCACCCATAATATCTCCATAATCCATATCAGAAAAGTGACTAAAGCCTTGTGAATCAAGCCCAGCCTTACCATATCTGTCATAAGTAGCTTTTTTCTGAGGGTCACTTAGCACTTGATAAGCCTCGTTTACTATTTTAAATTTTTCTTCTGCTTTTTTATCACCCTGATTTCTGTCTGGATGATATTTTAAGGCTTGCTTTCTATATGCTTTTTTTATAGCACCACTATCCGCATCTCTATCGATTTTAAGTATTTCATAATATTCTAAATCCAATTTGTTTCTCTTTCTTGTAGAATTGTAAGTATGCAATTCTACCAAAATTATGATTATTTTTCAATGCTTGTTAAGATGCATTAACAAATCATTCAAATATGGTTACGGGTAAAGTTTTATACTTTCAATATCGAAACAAAAAAAAGGAAGCCAAAATGTTTGGACAAGGATACGGATATATGGGACAGATGGGTTCAATGGGGTATTTTTCAGGAGCAGGACTTATCTTTTGGATAGTAGTTGCAATTGTAATATTTTTACTTGTAAACTACTTCAAAAAAGATGGCGTAAGCATAAAAAAAAATAACAATGCATTGGGGATATTGGGAGAGAGGTTAGTAAGAGGTGAAATTTCCAAAGAGGAATTTCTTAATATAAAAAAAACTTTAAAATAAGGAAAACAAGATGAACAAGAAAATTTTAGCAACAGGATTATTGGTAAGCGTATTAACTGTAACAGGATTTGCACACGGTGGAGATAATGACCAAAATGGTGGTATGATGATGGGTCAACAACAAAGTGGTCAATATATGAACCAAAGAGGTTATATGCAAACGCAACAAGGTAGAATGAATCAAAGAGGCAAGATGTTAAGTCAAGGTCGACAAGGCATGATGGGAAGTCAACAAGGAATGATGTCAAAGCGTGGAATGATGTCTATGATGGGGTCTCAAGCCAAGATGATGAATATGTTCCAAAACCTCAATCTAAATGAAACCCAAAAGTATAAAATCTCAATTTTAAGAGATGAGATGAGACTTGAGATGAGAAAGCAAATGGGACCAAATCAAAGAAAAAATATGTTTAATTTTATAACCAACAAAGGATTCAATAAGGCAGCATTTAAAAAGCAAATGGAAAAGATGCATGACAAGATACTAAATTTGAAAGCGGATAATTTGGAAAAAATGTTCAAAGTACTTACAAAAGAGCAAATAGCTCAACTCAAAAAAAATATAACTAAATAAGTAAAAAAGGCAGGATTTTTCTGCCTTTTTTAAAACTAAAATGGTATAATAATGTATAAAAATTCTAAGGGTTTATACATGATAAATGTACTAATGATTGAAGATGATACAGAATTTGCAGAGATTTTAGGTGAATATTTAGCAAAATATAATATAAAGATAACAAACTACGAAGACCCATATCTTGGGCTTAGCGCAGGTATAAAAAATTATGATCTTTTGATACTTGACCTCACACTTCCAGGTATAGATGGTCTAGATGTTTGTAAAGAAGTAGTTGAAAAATACAATATACCCATAATCATATCTTCAGCTAGAAGCGACATAAGCGATAAGGTTATAGGGCTTCAAATTGGAGCTGATGACTATCTACCAAAACCGTATGATCCAAAAGAGATGTATGCCCGTATTCAAAGCCTCATAAGAAGATATAAAAAAACTAATGCCTTAAATGAAAATAGTGGAGCTAACAGCGATAGTGACTTTAGAGTTGATGAAAAGAGACATCAAATTTTCTTAAAAAATGAACCATTAAATCTTACCCCTGCAGAGTACGAGATTTTGTCATATATGATTAAACAGATAGGATATTCAATATCAAGAGAACAGCTCGTTTACAACTGTAGCTCTTTGAAAGATAAAGGGAGCAAAAGTTTAGATGTAATTATGGGGAGGCTAAGAAGTAAGATAGGTGATAGCTCAAAAAATCCAAAATATATACATTCGGTAAGAGGAATAGGATATAAATTAATCGGATGAAGCAATCATTAAGTACCAAAATTACTATTATCTTTGTTTTTTCTTTGATACTTTTAGGAATGTTTTTTATTTTGCTTTTTAAGTATCAAGAAGAGAATAATATAGAGAGTATGAAAAAGAGCCAATTTCAATCTATAAATTATCTTTTTACTCTTTATAAAAATAATTATACACCAAGAAATATCGAGGAATATTTTCACACTTTTGGTCTTAAAAAAGTAGAAAATCCAACTCTTAAAACTGCAGTTTTAACACAAGGAACAGTACTTTACCAAAAAACTATAAATTTTAATCGTTTTTCCTCTATAATATATAATGAAAAATACTATTTGATGGTTGATAATATGATGGCAAGTGTTTTGCTTGAAAGTACGGCACCAAGCAAAAATAATAGGCAATTATGGCTGGGTTTTGTGATAGCTTTGATTGTTTTTATATCCATGTATATCTCAATTTTACGAAGTATTTCGCCTTTAAAGGAGCTCCAAGACAAGATAAGAGAATTTGCTAGCGGCAATATGGATATAGATTGCAAAAGTGACCAAGATGATGAGATAGCGGAAGTAGCAAATGAATTTGACGGGGCTGTAAAAAAGATTGCAGCACTTATGAATTCAAGACAACTTTTTCTAAGAACTATTATGCATGAATTAAAAACTCCAATAGGCAAGGGTAGGATTGTCTCTGAAATGCTTGAGGATGAAAAAGCCAAAAATAGGCTTATAACTATATTTGAAAGGTTAGATATCCTAATAAGAGAGTTTTCCAAAATAGAACAACTAGTTGCCAAAAGCTACACTCCAAATTTTGAAGAGTATAACCTAGTTTATATAATGGAACACAGCATTGATTTGTTGATGTTAGAATCAGAAAGAAGAGATGAGGTAGTTCAAGTTGATATTGATAGCGAATGCATAATATTGGCAGATTTTGAATTGATGGCATTAGCTATAAAAAATTTGATGGATAATGCTATAAAACACAGCAGTAACAATAGTGTCGAGGTAAAAACTGAAAATAATGCTATAATTTTTAAAAATATAGGTGAGAAATTACCTTTGGATATAGAGGAGTATTTCAAACCTTTTGTTTCGGGAAACCTGAAAAAAGGTTTAGGGTTAGGATTGTATATAGTAAACAATATAATACAGTTTCATAATTTTGTACTAGAGTATCGATATTTTGAAGATAAAAAAATCCATCAATTTAAGATTATAATATGAAAAAAGAAGAGATTATGAGTAGCTTTAGTGCAAGGAATTTATCAAGAGCTTTGCTTTTGATAAAGGAAACAGTTGATAGTTTTTTTCTCGTCGTAAGACGAAGCTTTAGTGCAAGGAATTTATCAAGAGCTTTGCTTTTGATAAAGGAAACAGTTGAATGAAACGCTTAGAAAAATTCAATAATTTAGTTGAAGCATTTGAGTCTATACCTACTATCGGAAAAAAATCAGCTCTTAGATTTGCTTATCATCTTATACTAAATGATACTTTTTTAGCGATGAAATTGTCAAATTCAATAGAAAGTGCAGTAAAATCCATCAAAAAATGCCATACTTGTGGGGGCTTGAGTGAAAATGAGATATGTGAGATTTGTTTAGATGAACAAAGAGATGATAAAAAGCTTTGCATTGTGGAAAATGCAAAGGATATCTTTATTTTGGAGGAGAATAGTCTTTTTGATGGGAAATACTTTGTGCTAGTAAATTTAGAAAAAAAGAGTATGGAAAATTTAAAGGATAGAGCAGACAAGGGAGTAAAAGAGATGATTTTTGCGCTTACACCTTCCATATCAAATGATGCTGTTATATTTTTTGTAGAGGAAAATCTAAAAGATTTAGACATAAAATTTACAAAAATAGCTCAAGGAGTTCCGACAGGTGTACATCTGGAAAATGTAGATATGCTTTCTCTTTCAAAAGCAATGAACGCTAGAGTTCAAGTTTAATACAGTGTATTAAACTTTAGGATGTATCTCTATTTTTTTTACATCAAACAGCTCTGTTGCTTTTTTTATAAAAGGAGCGCTTAAAATTTCGTTTGCGTCTATCTCTTTTACATCTTTTGCTAAATGCTCTGCAACGCAGCTTCCGCAATTTTCACCCTCATGATTGGGTGTTTCGGGTTTTAATTTTGCTTGAACTTCTTTTGACTCATTTTTCTTTTCTATATGTTTTGGTGAGCTTTTTTGCATTTTGATGATTGTCTCAATTCCAAATACTTCTTGTACGAAATGCTTGATGATACTTGAGGCATGACGAAGTATTTTTTTGCAATTTTCATTGGCATGTGAGTTCATAGTAAGAGTTTTGTTTTCAAAGCCGATAAAAGAGATGGATTGCTCAAAGCAGTTGCCAACATCAATATTTCTATCTTTAAGAAGTGTAATCAATTTGCTAAATTCACTCTCATATATCGGAACTCTTTTTTCTTGTATCATGATCTCTTTCTTTAGAGTTGGGGCTCCTTGATTTGTATTTGTCATAGGTGACACTTCGTTTTGTCCAACTCTAAATTTTTCATTTTCTAAATTTTCTATTATCTCTTCTATAGTTTTTATATTAGTAGCTTCAATCATCTTAAAAAACACCAAAGACAATACAAAAGAGTTGTCAGCGTTTATGTAAAGAAGATTCTTTGCTTCACTTAGAATTCTAAAAAATCTCTCATATAAAAGTGTGGAAAATCTACTCTCACTCTTAAAAAAAGCAGATTTTAGATAAGCTATAATTTCATCTAAAACTACTTCACACTCATATGTTTCAAGCTTTTTTAGGATTTCAAGCATCTTTATTTTGTCTTTATTGAGTATGGTTTCAAATATCAAATCCAACTCTTTGGGATCTAGTAGTCCTAGCATAGAGGCAACACTTGGAGCTGTTATGTCTCCTTTGGAAAATATCATAGCTTGGTCAAGTAGGGTTAGGGTATCTCGAAGAGAGCCATTGCCTGCACGACTAAGCATTTCTAAAGCCTCTATCTCATACTTCATGTTTTCTAAATTTAGTATATGAGATAGGTGGTTTACTACATCTTTTTGTCCAATTTGTTTAAATCTAAAATGTTGAGTTCTTGATAGTATTGTTGGTGGAAGTTTTAATGGATCAGTAGTTGCTAATATAAATTTTACATAACTAGGAGGTTCTTCTAATGTTTTTAAAAGGGCATTAAAGGCCTCTTTTGTAAGCATATGCACTTCATCTATGATAAAAATCTTATATCTTGCACTATTTGGTTTGTACTTTGTGTGTTCTATAAGCTCTCTTATGTCATCAATTTTTCTGCTACTTGCTGCGTCCATCTCTATTATGTCTATGTGACGATTTTCATTTGCCATTTTGCAATTTTCACACTCTTCACAAGGCGTGGCAGTAGGACCTTTTTCACATATAAGAGCTTTTGAAAAAATCCTAGCAGTAGAAGTTTTCCCACTCCCTCTTAGCCCAGAAAATAGATAAGCATGAGATAGCCTGTCTTGATTTAATGCTAATGATAGAGTTTGAGTGACAGAATTTTGACCAATAATTCCATCAAATGATTTTGGTCGATATTTTAGAGCAAGTACTTGTGACAAATTAAAACCTTATCTTTAGATTTTTATGCTATTATATCTTAAAAAAAATTAGAGGTAGTTATGATAAAAAAAAATTTTGTTTTTTTATTGTTGATGATTATTGTAGTGGCTTTTTCTGCTGGTTGCGAAAAAACAGATTATCAAAACCCATTTCATAGAGCATCAAAAAGTAAATAGTGGAAAAACTCCCACTATTTTAGTCATTTAGAGTAGAAAGCAACTCTTCATTGTCTTTTGTTTTCAGCATTTTTGCATATAAAAATTTTAGAGCTTCTATATCTTCCATCTGAGCAATAGCTGCTCTAATAGCCCAAATCTTTTGTAAATTATCTGGACTTAGTAGCAACTCCTCTTTTCTTGTAGCTGATTTCATTATGTTTATAGCTGGGTATATTCTTCTATCCGAAATATTTCTATCAAGAACGACTTCACTATTTCCCGTACCCTTAAACTCTTCAAAAATTACTTCATCCATCCTACTACCTGTTTCGATAAGTGCAGTTGAAATAATAGTGAGACTTCCACCGTTTTCTATATTTCTAGCCGCTCCAAAAAATCTTTTTGGTTTATGAAGAGCATTTGCATCAACACCACCACTAAGTATCTTTCCGCTTGAGGGGGTTACTGTATTGTAAGCTCGTGCTAGTCTAGTGATAGAATCAAGCAGTATCACTATGTCTTTGCCCATTTCAACCCGTCTTTTTGCTTTTTCTATTACTAAATTTGCTACTCTTACATGGTTAGTTGCTGGCATGTCAAATGTTGAACTATATACTTCACCTTTTACGCATCTTTGCATGTCAGTTACCTCTTCGGGGCGTTCGTCCACGAGTAAAACTATTAATTCGACCTCTGGGTGATTTTGTGCAATGCCGTGAGCCAACTCTTTCATAAGTTCAGTTTTCCCACTTCGTGGAGGTGCAACTATCAAACCTCTTTGCCCTTTTCCAATAGGCGTAAAAAGATCTAAGACTCTACCTGTTATTTTCATAGGATTATATTCTAGTTTGATTTGTTCGGTTGGATAAACAGGAGTTAAGTTTTCAAAAAGTGGTCTTTTCTTGCTGTCAAGCATAGGCAGATAGTTGATAGCCTCTATCTTAAGAAGAGCGTAGTATCTCTCTTGGTCTTTTGGAGGTCTAACTTGCCCTGTAACTATATCACCATTTCTTAGGGCAAATTTTTTGACCTGTGTGGCACTTACATAAGCATCATTTGTACTATCACTGAGATTTGTATCAGTTGTTCTTAAAAAGCCGTATCCATCATGAGTAATTTCCAAAATACCAGTAAATAGTATAAAACCACCTTTGCTGACTTGAGATTTTAGTATCTCAAACATCAAATCTTGTCTTTTTAGCTCATTTGGATTTTCAACATTTAGTTTAGTTGCAATTTCGATTAATTTTTCAAGCCCCATGCCCCTTAGGTTTTCTATCTTATAACCTTCTACTGGTACATGCGTTCTTGTTTTTCTGTGGTGATTGTTTGGTTTGTTGTTTTGCGACGATTGATTCGTGCTCATTTTGCCTTCTTTTTTTTGTAAGTTTTTTATCAGATTTTTCGTAAAACTGTGACGAGAGACTCGAACCAATGGGAGGATTTGCTCTCAACGGAATAGTTTTGCAAGAAATCTATATGTTAAACATATTTCTGTATCTGTATATAACGAAATATAGAAGTTTGTTAATTTTGTAGTTTTTATTCAAAGATTTTATAATTCGAGTGTAATTCTATAATAAAGAGAGGCTTTTGTCAAGAAATATAAGAAAGTAACGATATAATAACACTCTTAGTTTCATATGTGGGGTATTTTTTATGCAAAAAAGACGATGTAGTCATTGTCATCTCGAGTTTGATGAAAAAGTATTAGTTAAAGACAACAGTTTTAAAAATGGAGTGAAATATTTTTGTTGCAAGGGGTGTCAAGGGGTTTACCATCTTTTAAAAAGTGAAGGATTGGATAATTTTTATGAAAAACTTGGCAATACAAAGCTAGACCCTGCAAAAGAAGATTTGGGAGATGTTCAAAAGTTTGATTTAGAGGGCTTTAGACAAAAGTATATAAAACAAAAAGAGGGATTTAATGAGATTTATCTTATTATTGAGGGTATTCACTGCCAAGCTTGTGTTTGGTTAAATGAGAAGATTCTGCATCAAAAAAACGGAATTGTAGAAGCTAGCATCAATCAAACAAACAGTAAAGCAAAAATCGTATGGGATAATGATACCATAAAACTCTCCCAAATTATCCTGGCTATCAGAAGTATAGGGTACAATGCCTATCCATATGACCCAAGTATGCAAGAAGTCCAAGCAAATGCTACTAGAAGAGAGTACTACTCCAAACTCTTAGTTGGCGTTTTTACAACTATGAATATTATGTGGATTGCAATCGCTCAATATGCTGGGTACTTTACTGGTATGAAGAGTGATGTTAAAAGTATTTTAAATTTTGCAGAGTTTGTTCTAGCAACCCCAACTCTTTTTTATACAGGTTCAGTCTATTTTAAGGGTGCATATTATGGTATAAAAAATAGATATATAAATATGGATATTTTAGTAGCTACTGGGGCATCGCTTGCTTATATTTACTCTATATATGCCATGTTTTCGCAAAAAGGCGAAGTCTATTTTGATTCTGTTACGATGATTATCACTTTTGTGTTTGCTGGAAAATATCTTGAGGTTTTAAGCAAGAAAAAAGCAGTAGATAGATTAGATAGTTTTAATGGCTCAATTCCTACTGAGGTTTTAGTACTAAGAGATAATGAAAAGATTCTTTTAGGAACACAAGAGGTTAAAATAGGTGATATTTTAGAGATAAAAGCAAGTGAAAAGATAGTCATAGATGGAGTGATAACTTCAGGAGAAGGTTCATTTGACACAGCTAGTCTCACAGGAGAATCTGCACCTCTGTTTTTGAAAAAAAATGATAAAATTTTAAGTGGATATGTGTGTCTTGATACAGTTATAAGATATAGAGCACTAAAGGATATAAACTCTTCTGTGCTTAGTAAAATAACTTCTTTGCTTGAAGACTCCATGAATAAAAAACCAAAAATTCAAAAGCTAGCAGATGTGGTGTCTGGATATTTTTCAACTGTTATTTTGCTTCTGTGTGCGGGAACATTTTTGTTTTGGTTTTTTGGTGGCAATTCATTTGAGAGGTCATTAATAGTTGCGATTTCTGTTATAGTTATCGCATGTCCTTGTGCCTTAGGTTTGGCAACGCCTGTTTCAACTCTTGTTGGCTTGGGGCTTGGAGCCAAAAAAGGGATACTTTTTAAAGAAGCAGCTTTTTTGGAAACTATGGCAAAATGTGATGTTTTAATGCTTGATAAGACAGGAACCATAACAGTTGGAAAACCAGAAATCGTGGATAGTTTATATCTAAAAGAGTTTGATAAATCACTTCTATACTCGCTTGTAAAAAACTCTACTCATCCTATAAGCAAGGCAGTAGCATCGTTTTTTAAAATGCAAGATATAGAAGAGTTGCAAGAGATCAAAACCATAGAGGCAAAAGGAATAAAAGCAAGAAGAGGAGATGATGTTTTAGTGGGCGGAAACTTAAATTTGCTAAAAGATGAGGGTATTAAAGCACAAGAGTATTTTAGGAATTTTAGTACATTTTATTTTGCTGTAAATGGTGAAGTTGTAGCAGTATTTGCTCTTGAAGATACTCCTAGGATTGATGCAAAAGAAGGAATTGAAGCGATAAAAAAACTTGGTATCAAAGTTGCTATGTTAACAGGAGACAATGAAGCAGTAGCTAAAAAAATCGCAAAAGAAGTTGGTATTGAAGATTTTTATGCTCTACTTTTGCCAAGTGATAAGGCAAATATAGTTGAAAAATCGCAAAAAGATGGTAAAAAAGTAGTGATGGTGGGAGATGGTATAAATGATGCTTTAGCTTTGGCAAAAAGTGAAATTGCAATCACATTAGGAAGTGGAACTGACATAGCACTAAGTGTGAGTGATGTAGTTTTAATGAATGATACATTTGACTCTTTGTATTTTGCATTTAAGATATCAAAAAAAACTTATCGAATCATCAAAGAAAATCTGTTTTTATCGTTTTTATATAACTCCATTACAATTCCATTGGCAATGGTAGGATTTGTTATACCCCTTTTTGCGGCACTATCCATGTCTCTAAGTTCGCTATTAGTGATAGGAAACTCAATGAGAATAAACTTCATCTCAAAGGAGAAATTAATATGAAAAACTCTGTGCAAAGCACTAGCTTTAGTGAGAGGAATTTATCAGGAGCTTTGCTTCTGGTAAAGGAGAAATTAATATGAGTAGCTGGATAATTGCTATGATGTTAGGAGCCTCTCTTTTGCTAGGTGGTTTTGGTTTATGGGCACTTTTGTGGGGTGTAAGAACGGGACAATTTGATGATAAAAATAAGTTTTTAGATGGAGCTTTGCTTGATAGTGAAGAAGCTTTAAGAGATGCAGTTATGATGGAAAATAAGAAGAAAAAAATAGTAGAAGAAAAAAGAAGAAAAGAGAAAGGGTATAAGCCACCAGATTAAAACTGATGGCTTAAAAGATTATTTACCTACAGTTTTTGAAAATGCTTCTATTTCGGCATCAGAGTATTTACCTATTTGACCCTTCATGATACTTTTCATAGATCCACCTTTGCCAACTTTATAACCTTTGAGTGCATCTTCAATTTCATCATGAGTTAAATTTGCTACAACTCTAGACTTGCCAAGAGCTCTTTTTTCAAAGTTTTGACCATGACAACCTTTGCAAACATTAGTATTAATTGCAGCCATCAAAGCTGTGCTGGCCGCTAAGGCAACTATTGATGTTAAGATAATTTTTTTCATCTCTCTTCCTTTATTTTAATTTGACACTATTTTATCACAAATTGCTTTTAAAACTATTTACTATATGAAAATTTAAGAGAAAATTAAGATGAAAGAGAAAAAGACAGATGTAACATCCGTCTTTTTAGTAAAATTATTTACCTATTGTTTGTGCAAATGCTTTTAGGTCAGCATCAGAATATCTAGAAACTTGAGGCTTCATGATAAGTTCATCTGATTCTGTTGTTGTCTTGTATGCTACAAGAGCACTTGCAATCTCTTTATGAGTCATATTTGCGACAATATCTGATCTACCAAGAGCTTTTTTCTCAAAGTTATGACCATGACAACCTTTACATATATTTGCATTTACACCAGCCATCAAAGCTGTGCTAGCCGCTAAGGCAACTATTGATGTTAAGACGATTTTTTTCATTTTTCTTCCTTTTAAAAAATTTTACAGCATTTTATCACAAAGAGCTTTAAAATTCCTTATAAATTTGGTATTTTAAGTATAGCTATAATATTATACCATAAGGAGAAAAATAAAATGAATAAAGCTATATTTCTTGATCGCGATGGCATAATAAATGTTGATAAAACTTACCTGCATAAAATAGAAGATTTTGAGTTTTGTGATGGAGTTTTTGAGACTTTTAAATATCTTCAAAATTTAGGATATTTGCTTATTGTTGTTACTAATCAATCAGGCATTGGACGAGGTTACTACGGGGAAGAAGATTTTGAAAAACTAACTTTATGGATGCTAGAAGAGCTAAAAAAAAATGGTATCAAAATCCAGAAAGTTTATCATTGCCCTCATACTCCACAAGATAATTGTAAGTGTAGAAAACCAAAACCTTATATGTTAAAACAAGCTATAAAAGAGTTTCAAATTGAGCCAAAAAACTCTTGGATGATAGGCGATAAACTAAGCGATATAAAAGCTGGCTTAAATGTAGGCATCACTAATACAATTTTTATAAATAGCTTCACTTGTAAAGAGGCTAAATATAGTGTTAAATCAATTTTAGATACAATAAGTATCATAAAAATATAGGAATATTGATGGCATATAGTGATATAAACTTTAATGAAAAAACTATTTTGATTACAGGTGGAGCTGGATTTATAGGAAGTAATTTAGCTTTTTATTTTCAAGAAAATTATCCTGGTTGTAAGGTGATAGTTTTTGATAAATTTAGAAGTGAAGAAACTTTTGGCAATGGAAATTTAAAAAGTTTTGGGCATTTTAAAAACTTACTTGGCTTTAAAGGGATTGTGATAAGCGGCGATTTGAACAATACAGAGGATTTGGCAAAATTAAAAGAGTATAAATTTGATTTCATCTTTCATGAAGCTGCTATCAGCGATACTACTGTGCTTGATCAAAAGATTATGATAGATACAAATGTAAATGCTTTTAAAAACTTGCTAGATATCGCAGTAAATATGGGTGCAAATATGATTTATGCCTCAAGTGCGGCAACTTACGGCGATAGTGATAAGTTTAGTATCGGATTTGAGAGTCCAAATAATGTATATGGCTTTAGTAAACAAATGATGGATAATATCGCTAGAGCATACATGAAAGAGGTTCCTATATCTATCGTGGGATTAAGGTATTTTAATGTTTATGGGCAAAGGGAATTTTTCAAAAATAAAACCGCTTCTATGGTGCTTCAATTTGGACTTCAGCTCTTAAGGGGTGAAAATGCAAAACTCTTTAAAGGTAGTGATAAGATAAAAAGAGATTTTATATATATACAAGATGTAATTGCCGCAAATATAAAAGCATGCAAACCTAAAAAAAGCGGTATCTATAATGTAGGAACGGGGAAGGCAAGAAGTTTTCAAGATATAGTTGATATCTTAAAAAAAGAGTTACAAATCAAGAGAAAAGATGAGTATATACCAAATCCATTTGTGGGTCAATATCAATTTTTTACTGAAGCAGATATAAGTTTGAGCGAAGAGTTTTTAAGCTATAAGCCACAGTTTTCACTTGAAGCTGGCATAAAATTATACATAGATGATATAAAGAGAATCCATGGATAGATTAAAAGAGTATAGGCCAAATATTTTAGTAATTGGTGATTTGATGCTTGATCATTATTTATGGGGAGATTGCGAGAGAATTTCTCCTGAAGCTCCTGTTCAAGTTGTTAATATAAAAAAAGAGACAGTTGTTTTAGGCGGAGCAGGAAATGTTATAAATAATCTTATAACTATGGGTGCTAATGTTGCCGTCTTGAGTGTGGTTGGTGAAGATAAAAATGGTGAAGAACTTTTTGATATGCTTAAAAATTCTGGAGTAGATACGAAAAATCTTATAAAACAAAAGAAGAGGTTTACTAGTAAAAAAAGCAGAGTCATAGCGGCTCATCAGCAAATTATAAGATATGATAGAGAGTCTAAAGATGATATTAGTTTTGAAAATGAAGAGGAGCTTTACAGAAGATTTGAGAAGATTGTTGGTAGTTTTGACGCTATTCTTTTGTCTGATTACGGCAAAGGAGTGCTTACAAAAGATCTTACATGTCAAATAATTAAAGAGGCAAAAAGAGCTGATAAATTTGTTTTAGTAGACCCAAAAGGGGATGATTATAGTAAATATAGAGGTGCTACGCTTATAACTCCAAATAAAAAAGAGGCAAGTGAAGCTACCAAGATAGATATAAAAGATGAAAAAAGTTTGCAAAAAGCTGGAGAATTTTTAAAAAAATCTTTGGAGTTAGATTATGTAGTTATCACTTTGAGCGAAGATGGTATGGCTATATTTGGTGATGAGATTTTAAAGATACCAACAGTTGCAAGAGAAGTTTTTGATGTAACGGGTGCTGGAGATACTGTGTTAGCTTCATTTGGTTATGCCCTATCAGCAGGTTTGGATATAGAAAAATCAGCCCTTTTTGCAACAAGTGCAGCCGCAGTTGTGGTTGGAAAACTTGGAAGCGCGACTGTTAGCTTAGATGAGATTGATATGTATGAACAAAGCCTAAGAAGTGCAAAAGCTAGTAGTAAGATAAAAACAAAAGAAGAGATAATATCAATATTAAAAAAATTTAGAGATAAAAAGATAGTGTTTACAAATGGCTGTTTTGATATCTTACATGTAGGACATGTAAAGTATCTTGAGGTTGCTAAAAGTTTTGGTGATATGCTTATTGTCGGGTTAAATTCAGATGATTCAGTCAGGAGATTGAAAGGCAAAAATAGACCTATAAACAGTAATGATGACAGAGCATATGTGTTAAGTTCACTAGAATCAGTCAGCTTTGTGGTTGAATTTAATGAAGATACACCTCATAAACTTATAAGCGCTATAAAACCAGATGTTTTGGTAAAAGGTGGAGATTATAAGGATAAAAAAGTTGTGGGAAGTGATATCGCTAAAGAGGTAAAGTTAGTAGAATTTATAGATGGAAAAAGTACAACAAATATAATAAAAAAGGCACAGTTGTAAAAATTTTGCGTAAAAGCACAAGCTTTATTTTATTGAATTTTGCTCAAAAAAGGAGATAATTGATATGATGGATATGATTAAAAACGAGATGGATTCTCATAAAAAAACAGTAGAAAAAACAGTAGAAGAGCTACAAAGTTATATATACACCGCTTGTATAATAACAACAGAAACGATAAATAAGGGTGGGAAAATTCTACTCTTTGGCAATGGCGGAAGTGCCGCAGATGCCCAACACATCGCAGCAGAGTTAAGTGGCAGATATAAGAGCGAGAGAAGAGGTTTGCCAGGTATCGCACTTACAACTGATACTTCGGTTTTAACAGCAGTTGGAAATGACTATGGATATGATAGGATTTTTGATAGACAAGTAGAAGCCTTAGCAAATAGAGGTGATGTACTAATAGGTATCTCAACAAGCGGAAATAGCAAAAATGTTCTAAGAGCTCTTAGTTTGGGACAAAATATAGGCTGTAAAACTATAGGTTTAAGCGGAAAAGATGGTGGAGCCATGCATGACTTTTGCGATGTAAATATAGTAGTTCCAAGTGATGACACCCCAAGAATTCAAGAGATGCACATCATGATAGGGCATATTATTTGCCAAGCAATAGATGATGCTCTAAAGTCTTGACAACCTCTTGTGCCTTTATGCCCTTCATGCAATCGTGATGCTTTAAAGGGCATATTCGTTTCATACATGGTGCACAACTTAAATTGTGGTTTATAATGTAGCTATTTGGATTGTGCCATTGGTCTGTTTCATCTTGTTTTGTTGACCCAAAAAGAGTAATAGTTGGTACTTGATAAGCAGCTGCTATATGCATGGGACCACTATCATTAGTGATAAACAAATCAAGTCCAGCTATTTTTTGTATCAACTCTTGCACTGAAGTTTTTCTAGCTAAATTTTGATAATTTTTTATGGACAAACTATCTTCTATCTCTTTTGCCATATCTATTTCACTGTAGCCTCCAAAAATTATGATATCGTATCCATAATCTTTTGAGAGAGTATTTGCAACTTTGGCAAACTCTTTAGGATACCATCTTTTTGCACTTCCGTAAGTAGCCCCTGGGTTTAATCCGACTGTTTTTTTAGAATATTTGAAAGGATTTTGGTGAAGTTTTAATCTGTTTGGTTTAAAGCTGATATTTAAAGAATCCGAGACGAATTTTGCATATTTTTCAACTTGATGACCACTGTATAGCTTTTTTTTGTACTGAAATATCTTTTTTGTTTTTAAAAATTTTAAAAACAAATTTGAGTATAAGGAGCCTCTAAAGCTAATTGCCATATTAAATTTACCAAGTTTTTTTGCACTCTTGTATAGCCAAAAGAGTCTTAAGATTGACTTTTTGCTGTCATCATAAATCGTTTGATGGCAATTAGGATGAGCTTTGAAAGCTTCACAAGATACGAATGAGCCGAAGAAAGTTATCTTTATATCAGGATATAGTTTAACAATCTCTTCAATAGATGGAGTAGTCATAATACCATCACCCAACCAAGAAGGAAGCTCAATCAAGATATTCATATATCACATCCATTGTCTTTTTTGCATTTTTTTCTATGGTAAAATTTTGCACTATTTTAAAGTTTTTCTTTTTTATCTCTTCCATTCTAACTTGGTTGTTTAAAAGTTCATCTATCTTTTGCACTATTGAAAAATCATCAGGAGTTTCCATAATAAGATTTTTATCAAGAATTTCTCCTCCTCCACACAATTTTGTTGTGATAACTACATTATGAAAATTCATGGCTTCAAGTATAACATTTCCGAAAGGTTCATATTTTGTAGGAAAAAGAAATATATCAGCAATGGTATAAAAATCATTTACATCTTTTCTTGAGCCTGTAAAAATAATTTTTTCTGCAATATTCAAATTTTTTGCAAAATATTTATAATGCTCGATATTTTTATCTTTACCTATAATAAAAGCTTTAAAATTTTTATCGCTTATCTTTGATAAAATTTGTAAAAACTCCTCGACACCTTTTCTTTTATAGCCACTTCCTACAAATAAAAATATCGTTTCATCTAATATTTGTCCAAATTCGTTAGTGATTTTTTGATACGATCTTTTATAGTCAAATTTTGTTATTTTAATGCCATTGTAAATAACTTCAATTTTTTTCGGTTCAATTTTATAGCTTGATATAATATTATTTTTAACCATATTCGATATAGCAATTATCTTTTTTGCATTTTTAAACACCCTTTTTTCAATATAAAGATATACTAAATTTAGAGGATTTAAGACGGATTTGTTTTCAATTTTCATATATACCTTGTGAACTCCATCTCCAGCTCTATAAATGTCTGGACAGGTTACTCTTTCCAATGAAAAATAAAATTTATCTTTTTTGCTTATACATACATACAGATTAAAAAGTATTGCTCTTAGCCATGAAGAGAGGAGTTTTGGAAATATAGAGTTTACAACTTGATGGTCTATATTGTTTTCTTCTAGTTTTTTAGACAATCTAGAGAGATAATTTTCTGCTCCACCAAATTTTGTTTTATTGGCTCTAATAAAGTATATTTTTTTCATATTTATAGTAAATTCCAAGTAACATTCCATATAGCGGGTAAAAGAATTTTGCCTCACTATCACCAAAAAAACTTCCAAACATCATTGAACCTATAAAGCCTGTAGTGCCTAAAAATATAAATATGGCATATACTTTTATTGTATTTTTATCACAGTGGTGAAATAAAATATATGATATTTTTAAATTGTAATATAAAAAATATATAAATATCAATAACCCAATTATGCCAAGAGAATATAACATTCCTACAAATTCATTATGTGTTTGTGCAAAGATTGCAAAAGGTAAATTTTTGGGAGTTTTTTTAAAGTTTTTCTTTATGCTTTTTCCATATAAAAATCTACCGTATTCTTGTGGAATAAAAGGATTTTTTAATCTATAAATAATGACAGATTTCCACATACTCAGCCTTGCTGCTGTTGAATTTTCTATACCAATAGTATTAAATTTAGAGGGTGGTGTTTTGATGATTTGTTCAGTTTTTGAAAATATATGCCTAAGGTTATATCTATATGAAAAATTTGAGGAGAATTGGTAAAAAAATAGACCTAGCAATATCAACATTGCAAAAAAAGATAGTTGGATTTTTCTATTTTTTTCGAATAATATAAAAAATAGTATACCTATCAAAACTATTGAAACAAAAGTTGCTCTAGTTTGGTTTGCTGCAACAGATACAATTGAAATAGCAAAGAATAAAAAAGCACTTTTTTTGCACTTAGTAAAAAAAAGTGCGATTGATGCTGAAAGAGCATATGTAATCCATATGCCAAATCTTTCTCCCCCCCCTGAATCAAGCAATCCCCCAGCTCTGTAAGGCCAACCCCCATGATTAAGCCAAATAAATATATTTATAACAGAATGGACAAACAGTATAAAGAAAATGATAAAAATAGTTTTTTCAAGTTTATTACTTTCTATGACACTAAAGTAATAAAAAAATATCAGCATCAAAATAAAATTTCTAACAAGTTCACTTTTTATCTCTTTAAGACTTCCTATAATATCTGGAGTGTAGAACAGAGAAATTAGTGACAAGGTAAGAAAGCTAAAAAATACAATAAGTATATTTTTATATCTAAAAATTGAGGAGAAAGAGATTTTGTTTTTGTATCCAATAAAAGCTACGACTATAAAGAGTACACTTGATATTGATTGTGCAGTGGTAAAGTGAGAGATAGGAAGAAAAAAAAAATACATTGAAAGAAAAATTGTATCTATGTATTTTTTTACTATTTTTTTAGAAAAAAGATCTGAATACATTTATTCTCTTTGTCCAATTTTTCTTGCAGGAATTCCAGCATATATGCCATTTTTTTTACAGTTTTTAGTTATTACACTCCCATAACCTATTATAACACCATCTTGGATATCAAGACCCCCCATTATTCCAACACGGCTAAAGAGCATAACATTTTCTCCAATGATAGTTGTTTGAAGAATCTCTTTTGATTTATTAACCAATATCTCTTTTTTGCTTATGTCGTGATAATGGGAAAAGATATCGTTTTCCCTTCCAACATGAGAGTTATTTCCTATAATAACCATACCACTTCCATCTATTTTTGTATTGTTTAAAATATTGCAGTTTTTCCCTATTTCTATATTTCCAATGAGAACACAGTTCTCTTTTATCGTACTATTCTCTCCTATCTTTAATTTTGATTTTTTTGTAATTTTCATACTTCTATAAATTCTAACATTTTTTTCTATGGACATATTTGGCATTAAATTTAATATTTTTGCCCTTAGTTTTGTGACAAATTTAAACCAAAAACCAAAAAGCAATTTATCAGGTATTTTTGATGATAAAGAGTAAATAAAATAAAAAATGTGATTCATTATGCAATCTTTGTTAAAACTTTTAGTAATATAAGTTTATCATTAAGTTGCTTAAGGGTTCACTAAAGACTACTTTGTGATGTTTTTATATTCTCTAAATACATCATCTGTGGTTATGAGTTTCATAGCTTCTGGACTTCTCTTTTTCTTTGGTTTGTTATTTACAAACTCTCCTGGTTTTTTTATAACTTTATGAATATGAAAGTCTTGATATGGCCCCGTATATTTTGGGCTAGAAGGAGAAAAAAGTGATATGGTAGGAGTTTTTAAAGCTATTGATAAGTGTAGTGTTCCAGTATCGCTTGTAACTAAAAATTTTAAATTGTCTATTAGATAAGGCAACTCTTTTACAGAAGTTTTCCCACACATATTTTTTATCTCATTGTTGCAAGAAGCAATAATTTGCTCAGCATAAACTGATTCATTCCCAACCCCAGTTATAAGTATCTTTTCATCATTTTGTAAAAATTTCTTTGCTAAACTTATGTAGTTTTCAATAGGCCACATTCTATATGTTTCGGAAGCCCCTACTTGAAATCCTATGTAATTTTTATATTTTTTATATTTTTTTAGTAATTTGTTATCTGAAAGTTTACCTATTTCAAGAGTTAAGTCAATCTCTTTTCCTCCTATCTTTCTCACAAGATCTACCCTTTCTTCAATTATGTGTTTATCTTTTTTTTTAAAGTTATAAGATAAATATTTTTTAAAAGGAGAGTTATTCGGATGTTTTAATATATATTCACATCCGCTATATATGGCTATTTGAATATCTTGAGGACCATTTCCATGAAATATCAAAGCCATTTGAGGATGATATTTTTTTATCTCTTTTATGGTTTGAAAAATTTTTTTATATTTTCCATAAAAAGGAATGATAGTGTCTATATATTTGAAATTTTCAAATAGTGGTATATAACTTTTATGTATAAGAGCAACTATCTTTGAATTAGGGAAAGATTTTTTTAATGATTTAATTGCTGGCGTGGAAAGGATTGCATCACCTAGGGCGGTATTTGAAATGACTAAAAATGTTTTTGGAATATTTTTTAGATACTTTATATTTTTTAATTGATTTGAATATTTTTTGAGATAAAAAAATAGATAGGGTTTGAAAAAAATATCGCTTACTCTTATTCTCATATATTTTCCATAATTTTTTTTACTACAAAATTCTCATTAATATTTTCAGCAACTTTGTTTTTATCTTGTAGCACCAAATCTTCATAACCCCAAGGATGCCATTTTGATATATTTGAAACACCAAAAAGAGCTAAAGTTTTAATACCTAAAGCAGGCGCAAGGTGCATCGCTCCTCCTTCAAGTGTTACGAATAGTTTTGATCTTGAGATAAGATCGCCAAGATCTAAAAAAGAGTCAGTTTTTATAAAAATTGCACCAGTTTCTTGTTCGAGTTTTGAAGCTATTTCAAAATCTTTTGGTTCAGCTGATAAATAAATCGGAAAATTTAATCTTTTTAAAATCTTTTTTAATTTTCTAAAACTCATTTGGTTCTTTTTCATTCTGGCGGAAATATGGAAAAGAACTATATCATTAAAACTGTTATATTTTTTACGGAATTTTTCTTCTAGGTAAAAAAATGTTTTTTCCTTATCTGCTTTCACTCCAAACTCATTTAAGCAATCATAGCAAAAATCAACCTCATGAATTGAGTTATCGGTTTTAATATGTATATTAAAATTATCTTTACCATTTGGGTTTTTTACTCCTACTCTATATTTTGCATTTGTAATATTTGAAAAAAGTTCAGCTGATTTTGAGTATCCACTTCTAAAAACTATAACTACATCATATTTTTCTCTTATGATTTTGTAGAGTATTTTTAGTTTTCCTATACTAGCTTTTATTTTTGCTAGTAAGGTACCTTTATGTTTTGGCTTTGTATAGCAAAATATATTATCTATAAATGGATTATAATTGATGGCAATATAGTTATAGCTGTTAACAACTATATCTATCTGTGCATGAGGATATCTTTTCCTTATCGCCTCTATGACGGGGGTTGTACAGATAAGATCTCCCATATTATCATTTCTTACAAGAAGAATTTTTTTATTGTTTAAATCAATCATTCATTACCATATTTTTATATATTTTTATAACTTTTCCTACCATAACACTTTGTGAAAAATTTTTAGTTATAAAATCTCTTGGATTTTTTTTGATTTTTGTATTATCATTTATAAGTTTGTCAAGCCCATTAATTATAGCGTTTAGACTGCCTCTTTTTACAATTAGAAAATTATCATTTTTGTATAAATCTTCTGTGCTTCCTGCATTTGTGGCAAGAACTTTTTTATTCATTAAAAGAGCTTGCATGACAGATTGTGGGACGCCCTCTTTTGAGTCTGAAGTTAAAGCAAATATATCTAGTGCACAGAGTATTTTGCTAGGTTCATGGGTATGCCCCAAAAATATAACTCTGTTTTGAAGCTTTTTTAAACACACCAATGTTTCCATCTCTTTTTTCTTTGGACCGTCTCCTGCTATGAAAAACTTTAGATTATCATATTTCTTTGAAAGTGCCTCAGCCGCTTCAATAAATAGATCATGTCTCTTAAAAGATCTTAAAACCGCAACTATTCCGATGGCAATTTCGTCATCTTTTATACCAAATAATTTTCTACATACTTTTTTATCATACTTTTGAGGATCAAAAATATTTTCATCTATGCCAGTAGGAACAGATAGTATTTTTTTAGGGTTAATGCGATTATATTTAATCATATTTTCTTTTACACTTTCACCAGTAGTAAAGATAAAGTCGGCTAATTCATTGATAAAATTCAGTCTCGATGGATTTATCATATTTGAAAGATGTCTCGTTCTTATGAATTTAACTTTGGCAAGCTTCGCTGCAAATCCTCCAACCCATGTATCTTTCCCGCTGTGTGTATTTACGATGTTGATATTATAATTTTTTATAATTTTATATAATTTCATTATTGTAGTTATATCAAGACTTCCTCTAAATGGAAGAGTAAATACTTTGATATTGTTTTCTATAGCTTTTTGTTTTATTTTAGCATGGTCTCTGCAGGCTAAAAAAACTTCCACACCTTTTTCTCTTACAGCAATCATTTCATTGATAATTCTTATCTCTTGTCCGCCCCAACCATCCGACCACTCTGTATGTAAAACTCTTATTTTCTTATTCACTTACCATCTCTTTTATATTTTTTTTAATGAATTCAAAATTTAAATTCGTTAAACAATCACTTATTTTAGTACCATTGCATCCATCTTCTCCACAAGGAACACAATCCCAGTTTTTTTGAATAACTCTATGTCTCCCCATGCCTCTAAAACCCCTTCTACTTATATATCCAGATTTTATCATATTATTATCCCAAGGCCCCCAATGGTCTGCTCCACTTGGTCCAAAAAAAGCTAAAACAGGTGTATTATTGGCTGCTGATATATGCATAATGGCCGTATCTACACCTATAAAAAATTTTGCTTGTTTATTTAAGGCCGCGGTTTGCTTTAGTGTTAATTTTCCAGAGAGATTAAGGGGTTTGCTTTTGCATAATTTTAAGATGGAATTTATTTTTTCCAACTCCTGCTTTTGTGGTGCAGCAGTTAAAAAAACTTCAATTTTAAGCTCATCTTTGCAAAAATCAATAATCTTTGCCATTGTAATATCGTTAATACATTTAAAAAGCCATCTTGAAACAGGATGAATATGTAGAAATTCTTTTGTTTTTACTATAGAATTTATTTTTTCTTCATCTTTTTTATCCCAAAAAATTTCTACTTTTTTTTCTTTGACGGGAAGATTTAAAACTCTTAGTACATCAAGATTTGTTTCTATGGTGTGCCTTAACTCTTGAGACGGTAACTCTTGAGTATATATATTTTTAAGAAATTTATTTTTTATATTTGGATATCCAAATTTTTTGGTTGCTTTGCTAAACCAAGAGATAATAGCACCCCTGTCCCCTTCAGTTGTATTTATAACTATATCATACTTGTTTTTTCTTATTTTATTTACAAATTTTATCTCTTGCAATATCTTTTTTATTAGAGGCAATTTTTTTATTTTCTCTCGATTATAGATATGAATTTTATTTATATTTGGATTTAGAGTAAGCATCTCTTCGGTGCCCTTGTTGAGTGCAAAATCTATAATAGCATTGGGGTAATTGAGCTTCAAATTTTTAATCAAAGGGGTAGTTAAAAGAACATCGCCTATATTTCTAAATTTCATTATGAGAATTTTCATTTTATATATTTCCAAAAAGTGTATTGTGCATATAGTTTTGCTATGATGTACCCCCTCCATCCATCAAGAAAGCCCGATTTTAACACAAATATCCTGAAGAAAGTCCAAGGTGGATTTAGGATGGCTTTGATTTTGTTTGTTTTGGCATTTAAGCTCGAGTATCTATTTTGTTTGCTTATAAACTCCTCTATGCTGTCATAGGCAAAATGGAGCATATGATTTTTTAAAGTTCCGATTTCTGTGTTTATGATAATTTTTTCGTGCACTTTATCGTCACTAAATTTTCCCATTTTTTTATTAAAGAGCCTAATCGTATAATCAGGATATAAACCACAATGTTTTATAGCTTTGCCGAAAAAGTAGTTTAATCTTGCTACTTTATAGCCGTTATATTTTGGTTTTTTAAGGGTATTTGCTATCTCATTTTGCAACTCTTTTGTGATTACTTCATCACTATCAAGCACGAAAACCCATTCATTTTTACAGTTATCGACCGCATACTGTTTTTGTTTGCCAAAACCCATCCACTCTTTTTTTATAACCTTGCATCCAAACTCTTTGCATATATTTACGGTGCTATCTGTAGAGCCACTATCTATGACTACTATCTCATCGGCAAACTTAGCGGAATTTATAGCTTTTTTGATAGTTTTTTCACTATTTTTGGTGATAATTGTAATAGACAATTTGTTCATTTATATATCTCTTCATACTGATTTTTCCATCTTCTGTGAAGCCAAAACCACTCATCAGATTTTTTTCTTATGGCAAATTCTGTTATATCGGCTTGTGCTTGCACACTTTGTCTTATGTCTTCTTCGCTATTATCGGTTTTTGAGGTTATAATTGGTTTATAAAAAGTTATATCGTAGCTTTTATAATTATTTGTGGTTATAAAAGCTGGAATTATTGGAGTTTCTGTTTTTCTAGCAATTAGAGCAGCAGAAGGAGTATGCCGTGCAAGCTTTCCAAAAAAGTTTATAAGTATTCCCTCTTTCTCACTTGTATTTTGGTCGGTTAAAAGACCTACATTTTCTCCTTTTTTGAGTGCTTGTAGTAAGCCTCTAATTGCGCCTGTTTTTTCCAACATGCGGACATTAAATTGATTTCTATTTTTTTGTAAGACTTCATTCATTTTTTGTGAGTCCAGATTTCGTCCAACTCCCCAAAGATTACCGTAAAGAGCACCCATACAAAGTGGCAAAAGTTCCCAGTTCCCATAATGAGCTGTTAAAAATATAACTCCTTTACCATCTTTTTTGATATCTGTGTAAAAGTGTTCATTGTGAATAGTTACTTTACTTAAAAGATTCTCTTTGGTTGTATTTTGATTTTCTACAAAATCTCTCACATTATAAAGTAAGTTTTTATAGCATTTTTTTATGATTCTTCTTTTTTCATCCTCTTTCATCTCACTTTCATAAGCCAAATCAAGGTTTACTCTAGCAATTCTTTTGTGGCGAAGATCTATCTTGTAGGCAATGTAGGCAAAAAAATTAAGTATGCCATTAGTTATAAATCTAGGTATATATTTGACTAGCAAAACAAATAGTTTAAAGAAAAAAAGATAGATATAATCTAACATTTCAAGAGTTCCTTTGCCAAGTTTACGATTTTTTCAGGTTTTATGTTTTTTATGCAAAAATCGTTTTTATTTAAAGCTTTTACATCTACTATTTTACCACAATCTACAGTTAAATTTATATCTGTCTCAAATGTGTTTCTTTGACTAGGTGTTGGTCCATATATGGTAATGCTTGGAGTATTTAGAGCCCATGCCATATGGGTGGGACCACTATCGCTGCCGATTACTAAATTGCTATTTTGTACCACTTTTTTCAACTCATCTAAGTTTAGTTTTGGAAGTATTTTTGCCTTTGTTTGTTTACAAACAAGCTTGGCACTTTGTTTTTCACTCTCATTTCCCCAAGCTATGAAAGTTTTTACATTTAAAGAGTTGATAATTTTTATATATGACTCTTTGGGGTAAACTTTACTCTCCCAAGATGAACCGATGCAAATAAGAAGAATTGGTTTTATATCAATATTTGAGTTTGCATATAAAAATGCTTTTTTATCTCGTATATTTGGCATGTTAAAATTTAGAGCCATGCATATGAGCGACATATTTCTTATCATGATATTCTCTTCATAAGCAATTGCAAATGATTTTGTGTAAAAAACAGAAGCCAAAGACTCACGGAGTGAATTTTTATCAAATCCTATGACATTTTTGCTTAGTATTTTAGAAACTACAGCAGATTTGATAAGACCTTGCAAGTCAATAGCCAAATCATAGGTTGGTAGTTTTTTAAGTTTTTTATACTCTTTCAAAAAGCCCAATTTATTACTCTTCAGCCTTACTTTGTAGATTCTGTTTATATCTGGATTGTTTTGTAAAACTTCAGCAAATTTCTCTTCTGTAAACCAATCTATATTGATATTGGGCATATTTTTTTTTATATATTGTAAAACTATCATAGCATGAACTATATCACCAAGAGCAGAGAGTTTTACAATAGCTAGTTTCATTCATATCCTTGCAAAGTATTAGGGTATAATTATACAAAAAGAAGACTAAAAAAGGGTTAAAATGATTTGTGTATTTGATATAGAGACGATTCCTGATGTTTATTTGATTCGAAAAACTTTGCATTTTGAGGGTAGTGATGTAGAAGTTTCAAATCTTGCTATGAGTGAGCAAGAGGCAAAAAACGGGAGTAGTTTTTTGCCTTTGCCTTACCATAAGATTGTGGCAATTTCTGCTGTTATTGCTGATGATTTTGGGGTTTTTAAAAAGGTTAGCTCTATGGAGGGAGAGAGTGAAGAGGGAATGATTCGGGATTTTTTAAAATTTTTGGATACTCACAATCCAAAACTTATAAGTTTCAATGGAAGAAGTTTTGATATGCCTCTTTTGATGATACGAGCTATGAAGTACAATTTAACCTGCGAGGCTTATTTTGAGGTGGAAAATCGGGAACTTGGCAAGAGCAAATGGGATAATTATAGATATAGATTTTCTGATAAATTTCATGTAGATTTGATGGATCATATCAGCGAATTTGGAGCGACTAGAGGCTTAAAATTAGATGTTTTATGTTCGCTTATTGAGGCTCCAGGAAAATTTGATGTCAAAGGTGACCAAGTGATGGATCTTTTTTATGCAGATGAGCTAAAAAAGATAAAAGAGTATTGTGAAAGTGATGTCTTAAATACATATTGGCTTTATCTAAAGTATGAACTGCTCAAAGGACATTTGATAATAGAAGATTTTAAACGGAGCTTAGATATAATGGGCTCCAAATTAGATGATAAAAAATCTTATGCAAAAGCATTTAAGGAAGCTATAAATAATGAAATCAATCTTTAGAGAGTATGATATTCGAGGGATTTTTGAAAAAGAGTTAAATGAAAAAAGTGTTAAATTAATTGGGTATTTTTTAGGCTTACAAGTAAGTAAAATCGGTGGTGTTGTAGCTATTGGATATGATGCTAGAAGTCACTCACCGCTACTATGTGAGTATTTGACAAGCGGTTTTAATAAAGCTAGTTGTAAAGTTTTAAATATGGGTTTAGTTCCAACTCCTGTGAACTATTTTTCAAATTATCAAAGCTTTGATGAAATAACTCCAAATGCCTCTGTGATGATAACAGGCTCACACAATCCAAGTCAATACAATGGCTTTAAAATCACAATAGATAAAAAGCCGTTTTTTGGTGAAGATATATATGCAATTAGAAAGCAAATTTTAGATAATTTTGATTTGAAGATTGAAGATAATATAGCAAGCAAGCAAATTGATGTAAAAAGCAGATATATAGATTTTATAGTAAAAGAGTTTGAACATTTAAAAGGGTTTGATGAAAAGTTTGTGATAGATTGTGGAAATGGAGTGGCTGGAGTTGCAATAATTGATATTTTAGATAGACTAGGATTTGACTATAAAGCTCTATTTGCTAAACCAGATGGCACATTTCCAAATCATCATCCTGACCCTACAGTTGAAGAAAATTTAATAGACATAAAAAAAGAACTCAAAGGTGACTGTTGTTATGGATTTGCTTATGATGGAGATGCGGATAGGCTTGCATTTTTAACGCAAAAATATAATGTCAAGGGTGATATCATGGCTATTTTGTATTCGCAAGCTATGAAAAATCCAGTCGTTATCGGTGAAGTAAAATGTTCGCAAATTATGTATGATACTATTAACTCTTATGGAAAAGCTGTGATGTATAAAACAGGTCATAGCAACTTGAAGGTAAAAATTGCCGAACTTGATGCTGATTTTGCAGCCGAGGTTAGTGGGCATCTCTTTTTTAATGATAGATATTTTGGTTATGATGATGCTTTGTATGCGACTTTAAGGATGATAGAGCTTATAAAAAATGGTTTGTGTGTAGATGAGAAAATTGATACTTTACCAAAAGTTTACTCAACTCAAGAGATAAAAGTTAAAACAAGTGAAAGTGAAAAATTTAAGTTAGTGTCCAAAGTAAAAGAGTTACTCAAAAATCCGCCAAAAAACTTTCCAAATATCAAAGAAATCATAGAAGTTGATGGCGTAAGAGTAGTTTTTGACGATGGTTGGGGCTTAGTGCGAGCAAGTAACACAACGCCTGTGTTAGTCACAAGGTTTGAATCAACCAGCAAAGAAAAAGCAAAAGAGTATAAAGAAAAGATGAATGATTTGATTTTAAAAGCAAAAGAGACTATAAAATGATAGGGATTATCGACTACAATATGGGAAATCTTAGGAGTGTTTATAACGCTTTTGAGAAGATTGGTAAAAAAGTTGATATTGTAAAAGATGCAGACAAACTAAAATTCTATGATAAGATTTTCTTGCCTGGTGTTGGAGCATTTGGTGATGCCGTGAATTACTTGGACGAGACAGGAATGAGAGATGCGGTTGTTAGCTTTGCAAGTAGTGGCAAGCCTCTTCTTGGCGTCTGTTTAGGTATGCAACTTTTATTTGATAAGAGTTATGAATTTGGCGAAACAAAGGGTTTGGGTTTGATTCCAGGAGAGATTATAGGGTTTGATAAGACAAAATTTCAAAAAAAACTAAAAGTTCCTCATATGGGTTGGAATGAGATTTTTATCCAAAAAAACTCACTTCTTTTGCAAGATATCAAGGATGAGACTTATCTCTATTTTGTACATAGTTTTCACGCAACTTGTGAGGATAAATATATAGTAGCGAAGACAAATTACGGATATGCTTTTCCAAGTGTAGTTCAAAAAGACAATATCTTTGGCTTTCAGCCTCATCCTGAAAAATCACATGATAATGGATTAAAGATACTAAAAAATTTTGTGGAGTTATGATGGATATTTTACCAGCGATTGATTTAAAAGATGGACAAGCTGTTAGGCTTACAAAAGGGCAGATGGATAGTGCGAAGATTTACTCAAGTGAGCCTTGGCAAGTGGCAAAACATTTCGAAGAGTTAGGCTCAAAATGGCTTCATTTGGTGGATTTAAACGGTGCATTTGCGGGTGAACCAAAGAACTTGGAACAGATAGAAAAAATAAGAAAAAATTGCAACCTTCAACTTGAACTTGGCGGTGGCATAAGAGATGAAGATACTATAAAAAGATACATTGACTTAGGGATAGATAGGGTTATTTTAGGCTCTATCGCTCTTAAAAATCCTGATTTTGTGAAAAAAATGTCTCAAAAGTATAGGGTAGTTGTGGGTATAGATGCTATAGATGGATTTGTAGCAGTTGAAGGATGGGCCCAAAAATCAACAATAAAAGCAACAGATTTGGCAAAAGAGTTTGCAAATGCTGGAGTAGAGGCTATTATATGTACAGATGTTGCCAAAGATGGGATGCTTGAGGGTGTAAATATTGGCTTTACATTGGATATTGCAAGAGCTTCACAAGTTAACACAATAGCAAGTGGTGGGGTTAAAGATATAGAGGATATAAAAATTTTGGCATATACTGGCGAGGTATCTGGTGTTATAGTTGGTAAAGCGTATTATGAAGGAACATTGGATATCGCAAGAGCATTCGGGCTAGTAAGTGTTTTAAGAAATTAAAGTAACTTCAAAGTAAATTTAGTTAAAATGTAGCTATTAGAATTAAAAATCAATGAAAAAGGATATACATTGAGATTATTGGTAGTAGATGATAGCTCAACTATGCGAAGAATCATAAAAAACACTCTAGCAAGGCTAGATTACAAAGATGTCTTAGAAGCTGAACATGGCGTGGCTGCTTGGCAAGTTATGCAACAACATAACGATATAGATGTACTGATAACTGACTGGAATATGCCAGAGATGAATGGACTTGAACTCGTCAAAAAAGTAAGAGCTGAATCAAAGTACGAAGATATGCCTATAATAATGGTTACAACAGAAGGCGGAAAGACTGAAGTAATTGCCGCGCTAAGAGCTGGCGTAAATAATTATATAGTCAAACCGTTCACACCACAAGTTTTAAAAGAAAAATTAGAGGATGTTCTAGGTTAATAAATGGATAAAACTTATAACGAGCTTTTCGTTACTCCCGATGTTTATCACTCATATTTTATAGATTTTATTTTTGATTTAGGCTATGAAGCTATTGAAGAAAAAGATGGTAATATTATATTAAGAAGTGAGGATGATCTTGAGATTGTAGAATTTGCACTCCAAAAATACTCTACAGAACTCTCAAAAATATTAGGTAAAAAAATCACCTTAAGAACAAAGAGGGATATCAAAAAAAATGAAAATTGGGTAAAAAAATATCAAATTTCTATCCAACCCATAGATGTTGGAAGATTTTATATTAGACCTGATTGGGGAAAATCAAAAAGCGGTAAGATTGATATCATTATAAATCCAGCCCTTGCTTTTGGTTCAGGACATCATGAGAGTACTTATGGCTGCATTTTACAGATACAGAAGTATTTGCAAAAAGGCAATACTTTTTTGGATGTTGGATGTGGAAGTGGTATTTTGTCGATAGTGGGGGCAAAACTAGGTGCTAAAGTTGATATTTGTGATACTGATGAACTAGCAATCAGGAGTGCAAAAGAAAATTTTAAATTAAATGGCGAGAAAATAGCAAATTCTTGGACGGGTTCAGTACAAGGAACAGATAAAAAATATGATATAGTAGTAGCAAATATAATAGCGGATATTTTGATAATGATAGCAGATGATTTAACAAAAAGAGTAAAAGATGGTGGATATTTAATATTATCTGGTATCCTAGACAAATACATAGATAGAGTAGAAAATAGATTTTCAAATATGAAAATACAAAAAAAATACAAAAAAAATGAATGGTTTACATTAGTTTTACAAAGGCGATAAATGGCACAAAATGATAATAAAAAAGGTTTAAACAACAACAATTTCTTCAACCAAAATCCTCTTTTGGTTTTTGCAATCTTTTCGATTGTGATTATAATTGTATTTAAAAATTTCTTGAGTCCTGATGATGGAATGGTGAATAATTCTGTCGGACCATCTCGAAATTCAGTTACAAAAAATATAAACTACTACCAATTTAAAGAGTTAGTGAAAGAGGGTAAACTAAGCTATGTAGCTATTGGGCAGACAATAATACGAGCTTATGTGAAAAAAGGAGTTGTAAAAGATATATACATTATAAAAAAAGTTGCAGGTGATAATAACCTTGTAGCACAGCTTGAAGCTAAGAAAATACCATATGGTGGGTATAATGAGACAAATATTTTTACAGAAATTCTCTTCTCTTGGGTATTGCCGATTTTTATATTTTTTGGTATCTGGATGCTTTTGGCAAATAGGATGCAAAAAAATATGGGCGGCGGAATTCTTGGTATGGGGAGCAGCAAAAAACTCGTCAACTCTGAAAAACCAAAAGTAAAATTTGAAGATGTTGCAGGTGTACTCGAGGCAAAAGAAGAGGTCAAAGAGATAGTTGATTTCTTAAAGTATCCAGGTAGATATATGAATTTAGGGGCAAAAATCCCAAAAGGTGTGCTTTTAGTTGGACCTCCAGGAACTGGAAAAACACTTCTTGCAAAGGCAGTTGCTGGTGAGGCTGATGTTCCATTTTTCTCGGTTTCTGGCTCATCTTTTATAGAGATGTTTGTTGGAGTTGGAGCAAGTCGAGTGCGAGATTTGTTTGAAAATGCAAAAAAAGAGGCTCCAGCTATTGTTTTTATAGATGAGATAGATGCTATTGGAAAGAGTAGAGCCGCAAATGGACAGATGGGCGGAAATGACGAGAGAGAGCAGACTCTAAATCAGCTTTTAGCAGAGATGGATGGCTTTAATTCGGACAAATCACCCGTTATTGTACTAGCTGCTACCAATAGACCTGAAGTCTTAGACGCTGCACTTTTGCGACCTGGAAGATTTGATAGGCAAGTACTTGTGGATAAACCTGATTTTCAAGGAAGAATTGACATATTAAAAGTGCACATTACTGATATAAAACTCTCAAAAGATATAGACTTAAAAGAGGTGGCAAGACTTACAGCAGGACTTGCTGGTGCTGATTTAGCAAACATTATAAATGAGGCTGCTTTATTGGCTGGAAGAAAAAGTAAAGAGTATGTTGAACAAAAGGACATGGTAGAAGCAGTTGAGAGAGCTATAGCTGGACTCGAGAAAAAAAGCAGAAGAATAAATCCAAAAGAGAAGAAAATAGTAGCCTATCATGAGAGTGGTCATGCGCTAATTGCTGAAACTACAAAAGGGGCTAAAAGCGTTTCAAAAGTTTCTATCATCCCAAGAGGTCTAGCCGCACTTGGTTACACACTAAATACTCCAGAAGAGAACAAATTTCTTATGCAAAAACATGAGCTTATTGCTGAGATTGATACGCTTCTTGGAGGAAGAGCAGCTGAAGAGGTATTTATCAAAGAGATTTCTACTGGTGCTGGAAATGACTTGGAGAGAGCAACTGATATCGTAAAATCTATGGTTGGTATCTACGGTATGAGTGATGTTGCGGGATTAATGGTCCTAGAAAAACAAAGAAATACTTTTTTGATGGGTGGAAGCACAAAAGATTATAGTGAAAAGATGGCTGAAAATTTAGATGCTTATATAAAATCTATGCTAAATGAGAGATATGAAATTGTCAAAAAGAGACTAGAAGCTTACTCTGAGTGTATAGAAAGAATTGTAGTTGTGTTGCGAGAGTATGAGACTATAAATGGAGACAAGCTAAGAGAAATTATATCAGCATATGAGAAAGAGTTTGATATGCCAAGCCTTATGAAGATTGCTCAAGAAGATAAAAAAGATAAAACTGAAATAAAGAAGGATGAAAGCTAGATGCTTCGCTCGCATACAACAACTGAACTTATAGCAAAAGAGGGTTGGGGTTTTGTGGGATTTTATCTTGTGTTGTTTATATTTGCGTGTGTGTTGGATTTTTTACCTTGGGTATTTTTCTTTCTATTTTTAGGCTCAATGTTTGCTTTTAGGAATTTTGAACGAATACCAGCAGAAGATGATAAGATGGCACTTTTATCACCAATAGATGGAAAAATTAAAGATATTTCAAAAGTTATCTCTTCTGATGGCTCAGAGTATCTGAAACTTGAAATTAGAAAGAGTATTCTAAATGTTTCACTTTTAAGATCACCAGTATCCGCAACAATCTTGGAAACAAAAAGAGTACATGGGCTTTTTTTGCATTGCGAAGATAAGTTATCAAAATTACTAAACGAACGAGCAATGCTTACATTAAAATCAAATTTTGCTACTATAGTGCTAATTCTGAAAACAGGTTTTTTTAATAAAAATATAGAACTTTTTAAGAGTGTAGGACCATTGAAATTTGCTCAGAGATTTGGAATTTTATTAGACGGTAGTGTCGAATTACTATTACCAATAGATACTAGAGTTAAAGTTCGAATAGATGATAGTGTTCGTGGCGGAGAGAGTGTTTTGGGATATTTTTCGTATGAGATAAATAGTGATAAATAACAATAAACTCCAGCTTATATATATAATTCCAAATCTTTTTACAGCTGCAAGTATATTTGTTGGGGTCATTAGCATATTGACTTCAATAAAAGGTGATTTTGAAAAGGCAGCTATATTTATACTTTTATCTTTGGTTTTTGACGGGCTTGATGGCAGAGTTGCTAGATTGACAAAAACTACAAGTAAATTTGGCGCAGAGTTTGATTCACTAGCTGACATAGTTGCTTTTGGAGTGGCTCCTGCTATACTTTTTTATTATAGTGTTGGTATTAATTATGGTAAAGTTGGTTCATTATTGACTGCAATGTATGTGGTATTTGGTGCAATTAGATTAGCCAGGTTCAATGTTATGGTGGGAGTTAGTGAGCCATCTGTTTTTATAGGAGTTCCCATACCAACTGCGGCAGTTGTGCTTGCTATGTGGATTTTGATTCATGAAAAATATAATTTTTTTCAGCAGTATGATTTTATTATTTTATTTGGTATTGCCATCTTGTCATTTTTGATGGTAAGTAACATTAGATATCCAAGTTTTAAAAAGATTGATTTAGAGAAACAGAATATTTTAAAAGTGCTTATCTATCTTATAATGGTCTTCTCTTTAGTCTATATTTTCCCAATTGAAAGCATTACGATAATCATAACAATTTACCTTTTTTATGGTTTGAGTCGTGGAATTTATAACTTTACAATTGCAAAATATCGAAAAAGTTAGTATAATGTTGAAAATCTTAAGGAGTCGTTATGAATAGTGTCTATATCGGTATAGCAAAATCTATAAAATTTTTACCCAAAATAGAAACCAAAAACGCTCTCCTGCAAAATCTACTCTTTCTCTCATAACAATTTTTTTAAATAATAAATAGTAAAAACAAAAAATATAAGGAAACTAACATGAATAATAATATAATAATATTTGATACAACTTTAAGAGATGGTGAGCAAAGTCCTGGTGCATCCATGAATACAGAAGAAAAAATACAGATAGCACTTCAATTAGAAAAGTTAGGTGTAGATATTATAGAGGCGGGTTTTGCAGCTGCAAGCCCTGGCGATTTTGATGCAATTGCAAAAATAAGTGAGCAAGTTAAAAACTCTACCATTTGTTCACTTTCAAGAGCATTGGATGGCGATATAAAGGCTGCTGGTGAAGCTATTGCAAAAGCAAATAGAAGAAGAATCCATACTTTTATAGCAACAAGCCCCATTCATATGGAGTATAAACTTAAAATGACTCCAGCACAAGTGATAAAAAAGGCAGTTGATGCTGTGACTTATGCCAAGACTTTTTGTGAAGATGTTGAATTTAGCTGCGAAGATGCTGGTAGAAGTGATATCGGATTTTTAAAAGAGATACTTGATGCAGTTATAAATGCAGGGGCAAGTACTTTAAATATCCCTGATACCGTAGGATACAGAATGCCTAGTGAGATGGGTGTAATCATAAAAACTTTACATGACAGTGTAGAAGAGCGAGCTATACTCTCTGTGCATTGTCACAATGATTTGGGTTTAGCAACTGCTAGTTCAATTGCCTCTATACAAAATGGTGCTAGGCAAGTTGAGTGTACTATAAATGGTTTGGGAGAGAGAGCTGGAAATGCAGCCCTTGAAGAGATAGTGATGATTTTAAGAACTAGAAAAGATATATTTGAAAGATATAGCACCAATATAAATATAAAAGAAATTTATCCGACAAGTAGACTTGTTTCGACAATAACAGGCTTACAGCCTCAACCAAATAAAGCAATTGTTGGCAAAAATGCTTTTGCACACGAGAGTGGGATTCATCAAGACGGTATTTTAAAGAATATTCAAACATATGAAATAATGAGTGCAAAAGATATAGGACTTGATAAAAATTCATTAGTCATGGGCAAGCACTCTGGTCGCCATGCTTTTAGTGAAAAACTAAAAACTTTAGGATTTAATATTAAAGAAGAAGAGATTAAAAAAGCATTTACAAGATTTAAAATTCTAGCTGATGCCAAGAAGGAGATTTTTGATGATGATATCAGGGCATTAGTTGCGGCTGAAATCACTAAGATTTCTGAGGTTTACAAGCTAGTTACTTTGCAATTATCTGATTGTAATCCTGGTGGTGTGCCAAGTGCGGCGGTTACTATTAGATTTGATGATAAAGAGGTTACAGACGCTGCTATAGGAAATGGAACGATGGACGCTATATTTAAAGTTATAGATAGGGTTTGTAGAGTGCATGGAAAGTTAAAAGAGTATAAGGTAGATTCTGTAACACAGGGCAAAGATGCCTTAGCTAGAGTAGTGGTAAAAGTTGTATTTGATGCGAGTAAGCCTGCTATTATGGGGCATGGATTAAGTGTTGATACAATGCTTGCAACTGCAAAAGCTTATATTGCAGCATTAAATAGTTATGTATCTATGAAAGAAGGACTTAGAGATATCAATGAAAATTTGATTTAAACATCCTTTGTGGTATCTAAAAATTTTAACAATTCCTCTTTAGTTTTTGGTTTGCTAAAGAGGAATCCTTGCCCAACTTCAACTCCTAAATCTATAAGAATCTCTTCTTGCTCCTTAGTCTCAATGCCCTCAGCAACTGTTGTATAATTAAAACTGTTTGAGATACCAATAATAGCCTTTGTAATTTTTATATCGTTAAAATTAGTACAAATATCATCTATAAAAGATTTATCAATTTTTAAGTTACTAATAGGTAGATTTTTTAAATAATTTAAAGATGAATAACCTGTTCCAAAATCATCTATGATAATTTCACAGCCAAGCTCTTTTAATTCATTTAATAATTTCGAGTTTTCCTTCATATTTTGCATTAAATGAGTTTCTGTTATCTCTATACCAATATTTTTTGGTGAAATTCCTACTTTTTTTATAATATTTTTTAACCTTTTTGCAAGATTGTTATCTAAAAATTGAGCAGGAGATACATTTATAGACACGGATTTGAGATTTGGATATTTTTTATTAAAAATTATAAAATCCTCGCAAGCTTTTTTAAAAACAAATTCTCCTATTTCATTTATCGTATCCATCTCTTCAGCAAGAGGAATAAAATAATCAGGAGATATAAGTCCCAATTCATCATCCCTCCATCTAATAAGAGCCTCTATTGATCTGATTTTTTGTGTCTTAAGATAGTATTTTGGTTGATATACAACATATAAATCATTGTTTTCTAAAGCCTTTGATAATTTTTGCTCTGTTTTCATTTTCTTATTTGTGGTTTGAGATAGTTCTTTTGTATAAAATTTATATCTATTTTTGCCATTTTGTTTTGCTTCATACATTGCGATATCAGCATGTTTTAGAAGGGTAATTATATTATCTTTATCTTTATTGAATTTGGCAATTCCTATGCTGGCTCCTACCCTTAATGTGTGAGTATGGGTAAAAATTGGCTCATTTATAAGTTTTAGAATATTTTCCGCGATAACTTTACTATTATCTTTGATATCAAAATAGTTTAAAATAGCAAATTCATCGCCACCCGTTCTAAATACCCTATCTTCTTCTCCCATGTAGTTTTTTAGTTTTTTTGATAGTTTAACAAGTAATATATCGCCTATATCATGACCTAATGTGTCATTTATATTTTTAAAACCATCTAAATCTAAAAAAAATAGAGATATATATCTATTTTTTTTCTTTGCCAATTCTGACGAAATAATCTTTTTCATCAGTCTTCTGTTTGGCAAGCGAGTTAAGTTATCATGATATGCCAAAAATTTTACTTTTTCTTGCTCTTTTATGTAGTTGGTTATATTTAGTTTAATTCCTAAGTATCCAATAGGTTTTTTATTTGTAAACATAGGCATTATAGAGGCTTTTTCATAGTAGAGGATGCCATTTTTATTTTTGTTTATGAATTCGCCATTCCATTTTTCTCCCTTACTTAAAGTTTTATTCATATTTATATAAAATTCTTCAGACATTTTCCCAGATTTTAAAATACTTGGATTTTGACCCATTGCCTCATCCCAACTGTAGCCCGTGTTTTTTGTAAAAGCCTCGTTTACATAGGTGATATGCCTTTGCTCATCAGTTATAACTATGGTGTCATCACTATTTTGCACCGCATACTTAAAAGAAAATAGCTCTTTTGTGGTTTTTATAGATTTCATATAGATATATATTAGAAAAATCAAAAGAGAAAAAGTAAAAATAAACATATAGATAGTTATATTTTCTTGCCGTTTAACTATATTTGTATGTTTTATATCTATACTATTGTGTAAGGTTACTATTTTACTAAATAGAGGAATTTTAAAAGCTTCTTGTTTTATATGCGTAATTATTCTCAATTTTTTTATTGCTGATTTGATAGTTACATAAAAATAGGAAAGATTATTTGACTTATTTTTTATTTTTTTTAATTTAGCAAGGTTAGTATTTAATTTTTCATTATCTATTTCAAAATTTAAATATATTTTTATTAGCCCAAATAAAGAGTTATCAATGAACTTATCTGTATCTTGAAAGTTATTGTTTTGCTTGATTATATTTGATAGATTTAGTAGAGAGACTAGATTGTATACGCTTGATTCATTGTATAATTCAAATCTTTGCAGTAATACTATTTTTTTCAAAAAAAGTTTTTTTATTTGGATGAGTTTATTATATATATCATTTCCATACTCTTTATAAATTTTACTGTTAAGTAGTTGATTTGTTATATTTTTAAACTCGCCTATCTCAGAAATAATTTTATTAAAGTTAACAATTTTTCTTTGGTTTAATAAAAAAGAGTCAAAGCTTTTGTCTAAAATCTCTAGCTTATATAGATTGTCATGATACTCTTTGTACTCTTTTTCTTTTGTATTGATTTGCATAGTATAAGTGAATAAAATAGCAAGAAAACCTAAAAGAATGAAGAAAAATATAGTTAAAAAGTCAATATTTTTGATATACTCTTTTGTGCCATTTAGCATTTTTTGGTATTTCATTTACTTTTTTCCATATGAGTTAGACTATTTATCTATTTTAAAACTAAAATATTTAGATTTAAAACCAATGTTGCCAATTTTTTTGTATTGTATAATAGCACCCTTGAAATTTTTCGTTTCTTGGTATAAAAGTCCAAGAGCATATCTACTTTCGTTGTTGGTTCTATCTATTATTTTTGATAATTCTAGTAAAGCTATGGCATTTTCAATATGTTTTGAACCTATCGCCGCAGTTGCTGCTAAAAAAATTGTTTTAGTGTCTTTTTGGTCATAATCATCTATGAGTTTGTTGTATAGTACATACGATTCTTCAAAATTATTTGTATAAATATCTAAGTAGGCGAGCGTATAAGTCAGTGCCATAGTATCTTTTGTCTCTAGTGGAAGTCTTTTTTTTAGTCTATCTCTTTCATGATAAAGTAACCCAGAGATTTGCAATAATTTTGTGTACTGTACTCTTGCAATTTTTGCTCCATAATAAAAACTACTAAAATCTAGTAAATTATCCTTAAAAGATAACTGTATATTTTTTGCATACTCTTTTATATTTTCTTTTCCATTTTTCATATTGAAATATATAATATTGCTCAACAAATCTTTTGGCAAAAGAGCTTGCAAGAGAGTGGCTTTATTTCTAAAAAACTTTCTGTTTGAAATCTTTTGTGAAATTATTACATCAAAAACAAGATTTAGAGGGTTATTTTTTTTGTCTTCCTCCACCCATCTTGAGAGTGAAAATTGATTATTTTCACTTAAATTTATGAGTGACATATATAGATTAGTAGCAGGTATATTTTTATCCATGGATATACTTGATTTTACATCTTGTGCTAATCTTGCTACATCTTTATTGATTAGTTTTGCTGTAAATATGGCAAAAATCCCAGCTAGATAGTTTGTATTATCAAGATGATAACTTGTAGAAAAGTGTTTATAAGCTTGTTTGTAATCACCAATTTGTGCGTATGTTAAACCTAAATCATAGTGTAATATAGAGTGAGAGGGATATTTTTTTATCATAGATTTAAAAATTTTATTTGCTTGAAAAACATGGTTTTCAAGAGCTTTCTTAATACCTTTTGCTATGGAAATATTTACTTTTGATATGGTTGAACTTGCTTTTAGATAATTTAACGCAGGACCTAATTTGTCAAGAAAAAGATTCATCCCTCCTTTTCTAATATACTCAACACTTTGAGTTGCATCAAAGACTTTATATGGTGCAAAGTAAAAAATTAAACTATATACATTTTCATTATCAAAATATAAGTTTTTAACAAACTCTTTTTGTGCAATATTTACATTAAAAAGTGCATATTTTAGTATGGTTTTTATTGGATAAGCTACAAGTGCCTTTTTTTCATTTAATTTTACTGCATCACTCATAAGTATTGCACTATCTTTTAGTTGCCCAAGTTTATTCTCAACTAAAGCAAGTGCCATTTTGACTTTTATAGGATCATTGGTAAAAGATTGTGCTTTTAGTAGATATCTTTTGGCTATATCATACTCTTGTATCCTTGCATATAATAGTCCTAATGGAAAGTTTATATCAACAGAATTTATCTTCAAAAGCATATCAATTGCCTCTTTATTGTGTCCTATATAGGCTAAAATTTTTGAGGAGATATATCGTTGGGTATTAATATTAAATTTATTGCTAGGATGCTCTAGTGATGAGAGAGCCTCGTAATAAAAATTCTTATAATAGTTTATCAAGCTCATTTCGTAAGAATATAGTGGAGAATTGACATCATCAGGAAGATAGGCATAAGCTAGGTCAAGGTAGTATTTAAAAAGGTCACTTTTGCCAAGATTTAGAGCGCTGACAGCTGCATTTATAGAGCTAATGCACTTTTGTTGGCGGTTTCGTATAGCTTTTTTAAATGCTTCAATAGCTTGGGCATAGCTCTTCTCTTTCATTTTGGCCACACCAATATTATAATATGAAAGAGCTTCATTAAATGTAGCTATTTGTCCATAGATTTTTAATGCTTTTGGTTTATCACCTTGCTCATAAAGAAGGTTTGCCTTTTGTATCATTTTATCAATTTTCGATGGAGAAAAAAGGCTTACCCTCTCCTTTTTTATCAGCTTTTGAACTATCTCTTGTGTATTTATCAGTTTTGGTTTTTCGACATGTTTTGTTTTTAAAATGACAATAATAGCTATAATGATGATTAACAAAAGAGAGAAAATAGCTACTATGGCGAGTAGTAATGTTTTATTTATCCTATTTTTTTGTATTAATTTATCATCAGCTTCACTAGTGGCTCTCTTTTTTGATTCAAGTTCACTAGTTTCGTCATCTGATTCAAGTATTATTATCTCTTCTTCTAATTCATCAGCCACTTTTTACCTTTTTTATCTCTGCATATAGCTCTTTAAAACCTCTGGTATATCAAAACTTCCATCTTCTTTTTGATAGTTTTCCATGATAGCAATCATGGTTCTTCCAACGGCTAAAGAGGAGCCATTTAGTGTGTTTACTAATCTGTTTTTTTTGCCATTTTTATATCTTATTTTTGCTCGTCTTGCTTGAAAATCTCTCGTGTTTGATATGGAACTTATCTCTCTATATCTATTTTGTCCTGGAAACCAAACTTCTAAATCTATAGTTTTTGCGGCTCCAAATCCCAAATCTCCACCGCAAAGCATCAAATATCTGTGGGCAAGTCCAAGAGAGGATAAAAGATCACTTGCACACTCTATCATTTCATTAAAAATTTTGTCACTATTTTCAGGTTTTGTAATACAAACAAGTTCTACTTTGTCAAATTGATGTTGTCGTATCATGCCTCTTGTGTCGCGTCCTGCACTTCCAGCTTCTTTTCTAAAACAAGCGGTATATGAAGTCATTTTAATAGGGAGTTTGGACTCAGATATAATCTCATCTCTAAAAAGATTTGTCAAAGGTACTTCCGCAGTTGGAATAAGAAAAAGCTCTTCATCTTCTATCTTAAATAAGTCATCTTCAAATTTTGGAAGTTGCCCCGTTCCAATAAGAGTCTCCCTATTGACTATATAAGGAACCCCAACTTCATCAAATCCTCTTTTGGTATTAAAATCTAACATATAGTTTATTAAAGCTCTTTCAAGCTTTGCAGCCTTATTTTTAAGAACAGAAAATCTGCTTTTTGAGAGTTTTACACCTCTTTCAAAGTCTATTAAATTTTCGCTAATCTCCCAATGTTCTTTTGGTGTAAAATTAAATATAGGAGGCGTAAGAACTTTTTTTATCTCTATATTATCACTTTCATCTTCCCCATTTGGTACACTATCATCAGGTAAATTTGGCACATTTAAGGCAAGATGCGAGAGTTTTTCCTCTAGGTTTTTCACCTCTTTAGTAAGGGTTGAAATCTTCTGTTTGTTTATGCTTAGTTTCGTTTTTAATTCATTTATATCTTTGCCCTCTTTTGCCCATACTCCAAAAAGTTTGCTACTAGCATTTTGTTCGGCTTGCAAAGGCTCAAGCAATGCTCTTTCGTTTTTCAATTCAATTGATATAAGGCGAAGTTTTTCTATAGTATCTTCACCGACTTTTTTCTTTCTTAATTTTTCACAAATATTTTCAAAATCATTTTGTATTAGTTTTATATCTAGCATAAAATACCAACTTTATCTTTTATAATTTCTATTTTTTTAACTGCTATTTTTCTTGCTTTTTTTGCACCCTCGTGCAGTATATCTCTTACTTCATCTTTATGGTTTAGATAGTACTCTCTTTTTGTCCTTGCTGGCTCAAAGTAGTCCCAAATCAACTCTTGTAGGTATATTTTAAAGTGCCCATATCCTTCACCGCCTTTTTTGTATCTCTGCTTTAACTCTTTGATACCATTTTCATCTAAAAAGAGTTTTGCTAGCGCAAATACATTGCAACTTTCATAATCTTTTGGATCTTCAAGAGCAGTAGAGTCAGTCACTATCTTTCTTGTTGCTTTTTTGAGCTGTTTTTGTGTGCAAAATATATCTATGGTATTTCCGTAACTCTTGCTCATCTTTGCTCCGTCAACGCCAGGTACAGTTGATACAACTTCATCAATCTTGAATTCTGGTATGGTAAGTATATCGCCAAAAATATTATTAAATTTTATAGCTATATCTCTTGTTATTTCAACATGTTGGATTTGATCTTTACCTACGGGTACTATTTGCGAGTCATAAAGCAAGATATCAGCAGCCATCAAAACAGGATAGGAGAAGAGGGCATGATTTGCCGTAATTCCTTTTGCAATTTTATCTTTATAGCTGTGAGCTCTCTCAAGTAGTCCCATGGGGGTAAAGGATGAAAGTATCCAGTATAGTTCCAAAACTTCTTTAATATCAGATTGAAGCCAAAATGTGCTTTTGTTTGGGTCTATCCCTAAAGAGAGAAAATTAATAGCTGCATCTAAGGTATTTTCTTTTAGTGCCTTGCCATCTTTTAGTGATGTTAGTGCATGATAATTTGCGATAAATATAAAAAGATTACTACTGTCTTGTAGCATCTTCATTTGTCTGATAGAGCCAAAATAGTTCCCAATATGCAGGGTACCTGAAGGCTGAAGTCCTGTTAAAACTCTCATTAAAACCTCTTGTTTATTAGTTATTTTAATTTTGGATTATATCTAAAACTATTTTTATCCCTGCTTATTTGCTGCTTCAAGCTTATCTGAAATTTGCTTTAATAAAGGCGGAAAATCTAGTTTATCAAAGAAAAGTTCTACCATTTTTGCACCTTTTTTATTTATCTCATCTATCTGATTTATAAACTCTTTAAAACTATTAATACTTATAGTTTTATTGATTCCTAATGCTTTTGCTAGGTCAAGGTATTTCCATTTTGCTATGTCGTTATATTTTTGATTTGCTCCGTGTATGGCTCGCTCAATTGTATAGCCCTGATTATTTATTAAAAAAACAGTTATATTTAAATTATATCTTGCTATTAAGCTTAGCTCTTGGGCTGTAAGTTGAAAGGAGCCATCTCCTATAAACAAGACTACTCTTCTGTTTGGTGATGCTATGGCCGAGCCTATGGAAGATGGCAGCGTGTATCCGATTGAAGCCCATAAAAGTTGAGAAACAAAATCAATTTTAGATGGTAAGTTTTGCTGTACTAGCCCAAATAGAGAAGACCCAGCTTCGGCAACCACAATGTCTCCGTCTTTTATAATGGTGCCTGCAACTAATGGCCAAAACTCTTTTTGGCTTAGTTTTTTGTTGCTATTTTTTAGATTTTGTATGTCAACTTTTGGAATCTTTGGAGTAAATTCTATATTTGTGTGATTGTTTGGTGAGATATTTTCTATGATATACTCAAGTAGCATATCTACACTTATGCCAGAGTAAAGTTTTTTACCAATTTTGATACTATTTGGTCGAATTGTGATTACGCGGTCATAATCTATACCATCTTCACTAAAACCTCCGCTATTTAAGTCAGTTTCCACCGTGCCAATTGATATGATACAATCAGAGTTTTGCACTAGTTTGACCATACCCTCTGTGCTATAATCAGCGGCATAAATCCCTAGATAATTTGGTTTTGCAACACTTGTTTCATTTATGATTGATTTTCCCATTAGGGTTGTGATGAATTTTGCTTGAGTTTTTTTCAGTATCTTTGTCATTTTCTCTCTCCAGCCAAATCTTGCAATATTTACACCTAATAAAAATAGTGGTTTTTTGGCTTTTAGATAATTTTGGATAATGATATTCCCTACCTCATGTATCATATGATTGTCACCATTTTTGTAGTAAAAAGAGATATCTTCTATAGTTTGAGAAATATCCATATCAACTAAATCAGTTGGAATTCCCAAATAACAAGGTTTTTTAGTTATTAGCATATTTGAGATCACTCTTTGGATCTCTTCTATGTAGTTTGTCTCTGTTAATATTGTAGTAGCTCCACAAATTGATCTGAATGATTCTTGGAAACTGTTTTTTTGAAAATTTGCTAGTGTATGATGTACTGGTATATCTTGGTCTATGACTTTACTGCTTGGATATCCTACGATATGCAAGACAGGTATATTGTGAGCATAACTTCCCGCTATTCCATTTGCCGCACTTAATTCACCAACGCCAAGTGTTGTAACAAGCACCCCAACACCATTTTCTCTGGCATATCCATCTGCTGCATAAGCACCATTTAATTCATTGCAATTTCCAATCCACTCTAGTTTGTCATCATCAACGATATAATCTAGAAACCTTAAATTATAGTCACCTGGGACACCAAATATGTGTTTTACTTTTAATTTTTCTACAACATCTATAATTAAATCACCTAGAGTCATGACAATATCTCCTTTGCTATCTCTTTTGGGGTTTTATTTTCTACACTTATCGTTATATCGGCACATTTTTTATACTCTTTTATTCTATTGTTAAAAAGAGTTTGAGCTTTTTTTAAATCTTTTAAAAGGGGTCTTTTTGCTAATTTGTGTTTTGCATTTGGATGATGTAAAATTCTCTCAAAGATGGCATCAAATGAGGATTTAAGATATATAATAATACCTATCTTTTTCAGATTTTCCACTTTATAAAAACCTCCACCTGTTGATATGATCGTATTTTTTGTATTTTTTTCTAGCCATTTTGCTGTTTTTTTCTCTAATTCTCTAAAATATCTTTCTCCATTTTCCTCAAATATCTTATCTATTTTTTTATTTTCCAAGCTCTCTATCAAATCATCACAATCTATGGCAAAAAGTTTACTTTGTCGGCTCAATTCTCTAGCGATTGTGCCTTTTCCAACACCCATGAAACCAATAAGAACTATATTTTTACTTGCTCTGGCTTTCATCTTTCTCACCTTTTGCTCTTGGATACATTAAAACTGGAGTTCCTTCTAATTCAAACTCTTCTCTTAGTTTGTTTGTGAGGTATCTTTTATAGCTAAAATGCAAGGCTTTTGGTCTATTCATTACAAGAGCGATTTTAGGAGGTTTTATATCATATTGTGTAGCAAAGTATATCTTCACTCTTTTTGTTTTATCCGCTGGAAGCTGATGCCTTATGGTTGCTACTTTTATAAGCTCATTTAGCTTTGAAGTTGAAATTCTTCTTTTGTAGTTTTCATAAACACTTAAAATCAAATCTTTTATCTTATATACTCTTTGTTTTGATAGAGCAGAAACTGTGATAATTGGTGCAAATGCTAAAAATTTAAATCTATCTCTAATCTCATCAATACTCTCTTTATAACTCTCAAGTCGCTTATCCCACTTATTCAAAACTATGATAACTCCAAGATAATTTTTATCGGCTAGGTTTGCAATTCTCTCATCAAGCTCTTTAAAAGGTTCGCTAGAATCAAGTACAAGAAGGGCAATATCGGCATTTTCTAGCATAGCATTTGTTCGCATAAGAGCGTATTTTTCTATACCCTCAATTTTACTTCTTCTTCTTACACCTGCAGTATCTACAAAATTTATGACTTTATCTTTATAAGTGATATTTTCATCAACGGGGTCTATGGTGGTACCAGCAATTGAGCTGACTACGGCTCGCTCCTCACCAACCAAGGAGTTTAAGAGTGAGCTTTTGCCGACATTTACTCTGCCAATGATTGCAACATTTATCTCATTTGTTTCAACTTCTTCTTTTTTTTCTTCAATCTTTGGTTCAAAATCATTTAGATTAAAATCATCTTCATCAACTTCCAAAATAAGTTCTGGTTCGTTTTCTGGTAGATATGAAGATATCCATTTTAAAAGATTTGTGACCCCTCGGTTGTGTGAAACAGAAATTGGAAAAACATTTGAAGCTCCAAATTCGTTAAATTCCCAAGCTCTTTGCATCTCTTTGTCATTGTCTATCTTGTTTATAACCAATGCTATAGGTTTGTTTTGAGATTGCAAAGAGTAAAATATCCTCTTATCTTCATCATCTGGAAGCGTTTTGCCATCAACCATCATGATGATAATATCTGCAATTTTACTAGCTTGCAAGGATTTTTTTCTTACATTTTCAAAGATTTCATTTGAGTCATCTAATCCGCCAGTATCTAGTATCTTGCATGGTTTTTCTGATACTTCTACTATATGTTCCTTCACATCTCTTGTAGTCCCGCTAAAGTCAGATGTTATAGCAATTCTCTGTTTTGCAATCCTATTAAAAAGTGAGCTTTTACCAACATTTGGTTTGCCAATTATTGCTATAGTTTTCATTTATTTATCCCTTTTTTTAGGGGCGAACCCCTAAAAATCTTTATCAATTATTTATCCCTATTTTATCTTGTTTCTTATTTATATACGATTAAATTATTTAAAGCCATATAAGTGAGGGAAAAATATAACCGATAAAAGCACTAATACTTGAATAAGTATAAAAGGTATTACACCCTTATATATGTCTGTTGTTTTAATACTTGGTGGTGCAACCCCTTTTAGATAAAATAGTGAAAATCCAAACGGAGGTGTCAAAAAAGATGTCTGAAGATTTAGTGCCATCAAAATTGCAAACCATAAAGGATCAAGTCCTATAGTTTGGGCAATTGGTAAGATAATAGGAAGAACGATATATGAAATCTCGATAAAATCTATAAAAAAGCCCAAAAACATGACAATAAGCATTGAAAGAGCTAAAAATCCCCATTTTTCACCTGGTAAATGTGTCATAAAATTGGCAGTTATATCATCGGCTCCACTATAAACAAATACCATAGAAAATGCTGTTGCTCCAATTAGGATAGCAAAAACCATAGCAGTTATTTTTATGGTTCCGATTGAAGCCTCTTTTATCATTTTGATGTTTAGTTGTCTATAAATCCCAGCTAATATTATTGCTCCAACAGAACCTACTGAAGCTGATTCTGTTGGAGTTGCAATTCCTGCAAAGATTGAACCCAATACTAAAATAATTAATACCAAAGGAGGTATAATAGAAATTAATGCTTTTATGATATTTTGTTTTTTTGTTATAGTTAAATCTAATTCAATTGCAGGTGCGGCATCTTTGTCAAAATAAGCCACAATTAGTATATATATTATGTATGCACCAACTAATGTAAGACCTGGAAAGAAAGCAAATCGGAAAAGATCCCCAACAGGTAGCTGAAAAACATCACCTAGTACTATTAAAACTATAGAGGGTGGAATTATCTGCCCAAGAGTTCCTGCGGCACATATCGTTCCTGTACTTAATTTTTTTGAGTATCCATATTTTAGCATTACGGGCAAAGATATAACACCCATAGCAACCACACTAGCCCCTACAACGCCCGTTGAAGCGGCAAGTAGTGCACCAATAAGAACAGTACTAACAGCAAGTCCTCCTCTCACTCTGCCAAAAAGCACCCCCATAGATTCTAAAAGTTTTGTTGCAAGTTCTGATTTTTGTAAAACTATACCCATAAATATAAATAATGGTACTGCCATAAGTATTTTGTTTGTCATGATTGAAAAAATTCTAAATGGCATCATAGAAAACATTTGTAAAAATTCATTTATAAAATCAACCATTGTTCCACCATCTGGCATCACTGCAAAATAAGCAGAGAGTGCCCCAAAAAACATAGATACCGCCCCAAATGTAAATGCAACAGGATAGCCGACAACTAGCAGTATGAGAGCTGCTAGAAACATTATCAGACCAATCAAGATAGTGCCCCTTGAGGATCTATTTTTTTCGCTTTTTCTATACCTCTGTAGATATTGATATTTTTAATTATATAATTAAGCCCTTCTAAGAAAAGTATTATAAAAGACAAGGGAATTGCGGCTTTAATAATCCATAAGTGACTAAGTCCACCAGGGTCACCTGATGTTTCATTTACACTATAAGAGTCCATTACAAAAGCATAAGAGCCATATATAATAAGTGCAGTAAATGGAAGCAAAAACAGTAGCGTTCCTACTATGTTAATTATTGCTTTTGTTTTTTCACTAAATCTATCATATAAGAAGTCAACCCTAACATGTGCATTCTCTTTTAGAGAGTAGGATGTTCCAAAGAGTATGATAACAGCAAATAGATGCCACTCCATCTCCTGCATTGCAATTGAGCTAGAATGAAAAGCATATCTCATAACAACATCATAAAAAACATTTAGTATCATAAGCAGTAGTACTACTATAAGAATATTTCCTACGAAGTCCATAAATTTATTGAATTTTTGTTCTATTTTTATTAGCATCTTTTTTCTTTCTAAGAGGTGTGACCAGCCTTTTAAAGCTGGTCAAAGAATTTATTGTACTTCTTTTGAAGCTTTTAGATAATAGTATCTTGACATATAAGACCATTTTCTAGCTTTTTTTGTAAAAGCTTTTTGATCATTCCAGATTTTTTTGAAAAGAGGATTTTTATCAGCATAGCTTTGCATAATCTCATCAGTTGCCTTTTTCATGGCTTTAAGAACTGGTTTTGGAAAAGTTTTAACTTTGATGTTCGGGTACTCTTTTTTCATTCTAGCCCAAGCATTTGCACTAGCGGCAAAATTTTCCATAAACATATTAGCACTTACAGCCTGCATAGCTGTGACAAGTATAACCTGATAATTTTTTGGAAGCTTATTAAATGCTTTTTTATTGATTAAAAAAGTCATTTCACTTGCAGGTTCATGCCATCCTGTGTAGTAGTATGGTGCAACTTTGTAAAAGCCCATTTTGATATCCATTCCAGGTCCTACCCACTCAAGTGCATCAAGAGTACCACGATCTAGTGCAGTATAGAGTTCGCCACCAGGAATGTTTACAACACTAACTCCAAGTTTGGCCATAACTTTACCTGCAAATCCAGGGATTCTCATCTTAAGACCTTTTAAATCATTAACACTATTAATCTCTTTTCTAAACCAGCCACCCATTTGAACGCCTGTATTTCCTCCTGGAAAGGCTAGCATGCCATATTTTCCATACACTTTTTCCATGAACTTCATTCCATTTCCATAGTAGTACCAAGCATCTTGTTCAGCTTTTGTCATACCCCATGGAATTGTTGTAAACCATACAGTATTTATATCTTTTCCTATATAGTAGTATGAGCCTGTATGACCCATTTGAAAAGCTCCACCTTTTACCATGTCAAATACACCAAGAGCAGATTTTGTCTTTTCCGCACCTTCAACCTTTATGATAAAGTTACCATTTGTCATCTTTTTTACTAGTTTTGCTAGTTTAATAGGAGGGCTTGCAAGTGGTGTTAATGTACTTGGCCAACTAAGAGCAACTCTCCAATGAATTTTTTTTGCTGCATATAAGTTACTAGTAGCTAGCCCGATAGCTGCAAATATCCACATAAGTTTAAATAAATGTTTCATATTTTTCCTTTAATAAAATTTTAACTTTATATTCTATTTAAAAAGTACTGAAATTATAATAAATCCATAGCTTTTTTCATATAATTTTCAATTATATCTAAATCAAATTTTTTATTATAAAAGAGGTTAAAGGCGATAGATGCTTGGTGCAAAAGCATATCTTTCCCATCTTTGTAGGATAATTTATTTTTATCTGCTAGTGCTAAAAATGGTGTAGTTTTTCCATAGATTACATCAAAAGCATAGTTTGCTCTAGCCATTAATTTTGAAAGTAGTTGTTTTTCCAAGGGTAAATTTTCATCTTTTAGTCCCGCTGGAGTCGTGTTTATTATTATGTCAAAATTTTTTATACTAAAATTATCCCAACAAAAAGTTTCAAA